>CALNAL010000368.1 GCA_937874445.1 uncultured Acetobacteraceae bacterium
GTTCGGGGGGCTCAGGGGGCGGGGGTGTCATAAAATTGTATACCAATTTAAAAAAGAAAGGCTGGTGCGGCTGATGTCTTGCCTCTCTTCCTGAAAATTTGGTATACCAAATTTGCGGCGCGTCTCATGCCCGCCACCGGGTCTTCCCCCGGCCGCATAAAAAACAGACTCGAGGAACGCATGTCCCATTCCGATCGCCTTGTGCCATCCCATCCAGGCAGTCCCCCTCCCGGGCAGGATTCCTGACTCCGTTTCAGAATCCCACCCTCCTTCCCGCCGCCCTTGCCGACGCCGGGACCATCCCGAGAGACAACGATGCATTTTGAACTGACCCAACTGGTCGCGCCAGTCAGCGCGATCGTTCTGTTGGTGTTGCTGATCACCAAGCTGCGGCTGCACCCCTTCCCCTCCCTCATGATCGCCGCCGGCTTCCTGGGCCTGGTCACTGGGCTGGCCCCGGCGGACATGGTCAAGACCTTCCAGAAGGGGGTCGGCAGCATTCTCGGCTCGACCGGTCTGGTCGTCGGTCTGGGCAGCATGCTTGGCGGCCTGCTGCTCGATTCCGGCGGTGCCGACCGCATCGCCAACACCTTTGTCGGCGCCGGCTCGAAGCGCTGGATCCCGGCCTCCATCTGTGCCGCGGCCCTGCTGATCGGCCTGCCGCATCTCTTCGATGTCAGCTTCGTCATGCTGGTGCCGCTGGTTTATGCCATCGCCCAACGCACAGGCAGCCGGCTGATGCTGGTCGGCCTGCCGATGGCCGCGGGCCTCTACATCTCCCATGGCCTGCTGCCGCCGCACCCGTCGCCGACGCTGGCCCTCTCGGTGTTCCATGGCGACGCCGGGCGCACCATCTTCTTCGGCCTGCTGGTGGCCATTCCCACCGCCATCCTCTCCGGCCCGGTGTTCACCTCCGTCATGGGACGCTGGCTGCCTGAGAGTCCCGACCTGTCCAAGAGCGCCTTCCTCGCCCAGCGTCGCGAGACGGCCGATGGCGCTCGCCCCGTCCCGCCGCTGCCGCTGGTGCTGCTTGCCGTTCTGATGCCCCCGGGCCTGATGATGCTGCGCACTTTCGGGCGCAACCTGCTGGCCAAAGGCGACGTTCTCTATCAGGTTCTCGAGCTGGTCGGCGATCCGGTGGTCTCCCTGCTGATCGCGGTGCTCTTCGCGCTGTGGGCGTTGGGGCTGCGCACGGGACGCACGCCGGCGCAGCTGCAGAAGCTGCTCGGCAAGAGCCTGGCGCCGGCGGCCGGGGTCATCCTGATCATTGGCGCCGGCGGTGGATTGAAGGAGATGCTGCTGGCCTCGCACATCGGCGAGATGATCGCCCATTGGGCGGCGCTGTGGCAGATCAATCCGCTGCTGCTGGCCTGGAGTGTCGCAGCCCTGATCCGCATCGCGGTGGGCTCGGCCACGGTGGCCACGGTGACGGCGGCCGGCATCGTCGCCCCGATCGCGCTGAACAGCGGGGTCAGCCCCGAACTGCTGGTGCTGGCCACAAGTTCCGGAAGCGTTATGATGTCACACCTCAACGATTCCGGCTTCTGGCTGTTCAAGGAATACTTCCAGCTTTCTGTTGGAGAAACGTTCCGTACATGGACGTTGATGCTCTGCCTGCAATCGCTGCTTGGTCTGATCGGCGTGCTGCTCATCCAGGCTGTCATCGGTTAGCTCCATCCGCATCTCCAAGCTAAGGACCCTGACATGAACTATGAAATCCTGTTCCGTGATCTTGCCACGCGGCGTCTGCGGGTCGCCCTGACCGGGGCCAAGGGCGGGTTCGGGCGTTCGCTTCTCGCCCAGTGCCGCGCCATTCCCGCCATCGAGCTCGCCGCCCTTTGCGACCTCGACGTGCCGGGCGTGCAAGCCCTTCTCGTGGAACTCGGCTTCCCGGCTGCCTCTTTTTGCGTCTGCACCACTGCCGAGGAGGTGCGTTCCGCCCAGGCCGCAAAGCGTACCGCGCTGATCGCCGACCACGCCCTTTTGGCCGCCCTGCAGCTTGACGCAGTGGTCGAGGCGACCGGCGCGCCGGAGGCCAGCATGCAGATTTCGCGCGAGGCGATCGCCCGCGGCGTGCATGTGCTGATCGCCAGCAAGGAGACGGAGGCGGTTGCCGGCCCCTGGCTGTGCGACCTCGCCCGCCGCGCCGGCGTGGTCTACAGCACGCCGGATGGCGACCAGCCGAGCAACCTGATCGGGCTGGTGACCTGGGCACGCGTGCTCGGGCTGGAGATCGTGGCGGCAGGAAAATCAAGCGAGTATGACTACGTCTTCTCTCCCGCGAATGGAGCCCTGTATTACACCGACCGCACGGTGCAGGTGCCGGGTCTGTCGGCGCTTTGGCCTCTCGGCGAGAACATTCCTGCCCGTCTGCGCGCGCGCAGGGAGATGCTGAAGGCGTTGCCCCAGAGCGCCACGCCCGATTATTGCGAAATGAACGTGGTAGCCAATTCCACCGGCCTGGAGCCGGCCTGCGACGACCTTAGCTATCCGCTGTGCCGCATCAGCGAGCTGGCCGATGTCTTCATCCCCGAGGCAGACGGCGGTATCCTGCGCCGCACCGGTGTGGTGGATGTCTTCAACTGTCTGCGTCGCGACGACGAGGCAAGCTTCGGGGGCGGCGTGTTCGTGGTGGTGCGCTGCAACGACCCGGTGACCTGGCAGACCCTGCGCGAGAAGGGCCACGTGGTCAGCCGCAACGGCAAATACGCCTGCATCTACCAGCCGTATCACCTGATGGGTGTGGAGACACCGATCAGCCTGTTCTCCGCCGTTCTGCATAAGCACCCCACGGGGGGGGCTGCACAGGCAGTACATGCGGTGATGGTGGCACGCACCGAGCGGGCGTTCCGCGCGGGCGAGACGCTGTCCATGGGCGGGCATCACCATGTCATCGCGGGGGCGCGGGCCCAGCTTCTGCCGGCCAAGGCCGCGCGTGCCGGCGTGGCGCCTTTCTACGTCGCGGCCAACAAGCGCCTGCGGTGCGATGTGCCCGCCGACACCGTCATCATTCTCGAGATGATCGAGGCCGAGGGCTCGGAACTGGCGAACGCCTGGATCGAGTCGTTGAAGATCGACCAGCCTGCTCCTGCGGGCCGGGCCTGAACCCGGGAGAAGAGCGCCATGCCGCTGCTTGGCTGTATCGCCGACGATTTTACCGGCGCAACCGATCTCGCCTCGATGCTCGTGCGCAACGGCATGCGCACGGTGCAGCTGATCGGCGTGCCGACTGCCGGAACCGAGGTGCCTCAGGCCGATGCGGTGGTGGTCGCGCTGAAATCCCGCACGGCGCCCGTGGCCAGTGCCGTCCAGGAAAGCCTGGCGGCGCTGGCCTGGCTGCGTGCGGCCGGGTGCCGGCAGTATTTCTTCAAATACTGCTCGACATTCGACAGCACGACACGGGGGAACATCGGCCCCGTCGCCGATGCCCTGCTGCACGCATTGGGAGAGCGTTTCGCCCTGATCTGCCCGGCCTTTCCCGCCAATGAGCGCACCGTCTACCAGGGGCACCTCTTCGTCGGCTCCCGTCTGCTCAACGAGAGCGGCATGGAGAAGCATCCGCTGACCCCGATGACGGATGCTGACCTGGTGCACTTGATGGCCGCGCAGAGCACCGGCGAGGTAGGTCTGATTTCGTATCGAACGGTGGCGGCCGGAGCCGAGGCGATCGCCACCGCCCTTGGAGAGCTGGCCGGGCAGGGGATCCGCTACGGCGTTGTCGATGCGCTCGACGACGGGCATCTGCGTGCCATCGGCACGGCCATCGCCGGGCAGGTGCTGGTGACAGGCGGCTCAGGCGTGGCAATGGGTCTGCCCGAGAATTTCCGCCGCGCCGGCCTGCTGGCCGCCAACCCCGACCCCGGCGCGTTGCCGGCGGTCTCCGGCGCCGCCGCGATCCTCGCCGGCTCGTGCTCGCGCGCGACTCGGAGCCAGATCGCAGCGGCGGAGCGGCATTTGCCCGTATTGCGGCTCGATCCGCTCGCGCAGCCCGACCCCGAGGTGCTGCTGACCTCGGCACTCGATTGGGCCGGGAGCCGTCTGGGCCGGATCCCGGTGGTGATCGCTGCCTCCGCCGCGCCGGAGGCCGTGGCGGCCTTGCAGGAGCGGCTAGGCCGCCAGCGGGCCGGCGAGCTGGTGGAGGGCGTGCTGGCGCGCATCGCCGAGGCCCTGCTCGCGCGCGGAGTGCGTCGGCTGCTGGTGGCCGGGGGAGAAACCTCCGGGGCTGTGGTCTCGCGGCTGGGAGTGCAACGCCTGCGCATCGGCCGTGAAATCGCCCCCGGCGTGCCCTGGACCCTCGCCGAGGGAACGTGCGGGCCCCTGCGCCTCGCGCTCAAGTCGGGCAACTTTGGTGGTCCGGAATTCTTCACCCAGGCCTTCGCGGAGGATTGAGAAGCGATCATGACGGAACAGGAAGCTCGAGCCCAGCTCGTCGAACTTGCATCCAGCCTGTTTGCGCGCGGGTTCTCGGTGGGCAGTGCCGGTAACATCAGCGTGCGCCTTGAGGAGGGCGGTTATCTCATGACGCCGACGAATTCCTCCCTCGGGCGTCTCAGTGCCGAGCGCCTGTCGCGACTGGACGCGGATTTCTGCCCGATCGCCGGCGACAAGCCCTCCAAGGAGGTGTTCATGCACCGCGCCTTCTACACGGCGCGCCCCGAGGCGGGGGCGGTGGTGCATCTGCACTCCACCATGGCGACGGCCGTGGGCTGTCTGGCAGATGTGGACACGGAAAACCCCATCCCTCCGCTGACGCCCTATTTCGTCATGCGGGTGGGCCGGCGCCTGCCCCTGGTGCCCTACTTCCGTCCCGGCGACCCCGCGATGGGGCCGGCGATCGCGGCAGCGGCACGCGATGCCCGGGCGGTGCTGCTGGCCAACCACGGCCCCGTCGTCTCCGGTCGCACGCTGGTCGATGCCGTCTATGCCGCCGAGGAACTCGAGGAGGCGGCCCGGCTGTTCCTGCTGCTGCGTGGCGCTTCGTCCCGCCTGCTTACTCCGGCGCAGGTCGAGGCGCTGCTCGCGTAGCCGTCCGCCGTCGTGCCGAACGCGGCGACCACGGCCTCCACGAAGGACCTGACTTTCGCCGTCGGCGGCCGCCCCGCCGGATGGAGCACGCGCATCGGGCGTGCCGATCCTTCGTAGTCGGGCAGCACCCGCACCAGCCGGCCAGCCGCGATCTCGCCGGCGAGCACGTCTTCCGGCCCGAGGGTGATGCCGAAGCCCTCCACCGCCGCGTGCAGCAGCGCCTTCCACTCGTTGCAGTGGAACCGTCCCCCGACCTTCGCCTCCTCGCGGGTCCCCCCGCGCGTGAAGATCCATCGGCACGACAGGGGGGAAGCGCCCAGGGAATAGACGAGGCAGTCATGCTCCGCGAGGTCGGCCGGGGTCCGGGGAGGGCCGCGCCGGGCGAGATAGGCCGGAGCCGCGGCGGCGATCAGCCGGTAGGGCGCGAGCGGGTGGGCTACGAGCGAGGCGTCCTCCTCCCCGCCGATGCGGATCAGCACCTCGAACCCCTCTTCCAGCGGATCGACCATGCGGTCGCTGAGGGTGAGGTCGATCTCCATTTCGGGGTAGCGGGCGAGATATCCGGTCATGAAAGGCGCCAGGCTGAACGAGCCGAAGGTGACCGGCGCGTTGACGCGCAGCACCCCGCGCGGCCGCGCCTGCATCGCCTGCGCCAGAGCCTCGGCGGCCTCGGCCTCGGCGAGCACGCTGCGGCAGCGCTCATAATAGGCGCGCCCGACCTCGGTGAGGCTCTGGCGGCGGGTGGTGCGATGGAGCAGGGCGGTGCCGAGGCGGTCCTCGAGAAACACCACGTGCTTGGCGACCATCTGCGCCGAGAGCCCGGTGGCCTGCGCCACGGCGGCGAAGGACCCCAGTTCGGCGGCCTTGACGAAGATGGCCATGCTGGTCAGCCGGTCCAGGATTACCTCCTGTTGGTTGGGAGTATCGGTTGAAATGCGATATTTATCGGGAAATCGTCGCTAATTATCCTGCGTTCCCATCGGATCGCAAGGAGAGTCCCATGAAGATCGGCATCATCGGCGCGGGCTTCGTCGGCCGGGCCATCGGCAAGCTGGCGGTGCGCGCCGGCCATCAGGCAATGCTCAGCAATTCGCGGGGGCCGCAAACCCTGTTCAGCCTGCGCCCCGGCATTGGCTGCGAGATCGGCACGGTGGAGGAAGCCATGGCGTTCGGGGAGATCGTCGTGGTGGCGGTTCCGCTGCTCGCCTACCGCACGCTTCCCGCGGCGCCGCTGGCCGGCAAGCTGGTGATCGACGCCGACAACTACTATCCCGAGCGCGACGGCGCCGTGCCCGAACTCGACCGCGGGGAGACCACCACCAGCGAGATGCTGGCGCGCCACCTCCCTGGCGCCCGCGTCGTCAAGGCGTTCAACGCCATTCCGATGGGCGATCTGGAGCATGGCGGCCTCCCCGCCGGCACTCCCGGACGGCGAGCCCTGCCCATCGCCGGCGACGACGCGGCGGCCAAGGCGGTAGTGGCAAAGCTGATCGACGCCTTCGGCTTCGATGTCGTGGACGCCGGCGCGCTGGCGGAAGGCTGGCGCTTCGAGCACGGCCGTCCGGCTTATTGCGTGCCGCTCGATCGCGAGGCCCTGGCGAAGACCCTGGCCGGCACGAACCGGACCTGACCGCGCCGTCCATTCAAGGCGAACGGGTCGGATCGAGTGGTGATCCCGGAGGTGTCCCGGATGGCACACATGATGGTGGAGACCTCACGAGCATCGCCGGAAGTGTAGACCTCGGGGCCCGGTTGCGGACCTCTCTCATGGAGGCGGCGCTCGGAACGATCGTCGATGGCGACGAAGGTGCTTTCTGCCGCCACCCCTGGCTTTTTCGCCGATGTATTCCCTCGCTGCGGACATTGCGCCCATGGAAAGCGGCCGGGCCTGCGTCGCCCTTGCCGCGTTGCGTTTCAGTCCTCGTCCCAGCCGTCGAACTGACGCACGGCTGCGACGAAGGCGCGCAGCGCGGCGGGAGGCTGTCGTCGGCCGGGATAGTAGAGATGCAGCCCGGGGAAGGGGGGGCACCAATCCTCCAGCGCGCGCACCAACCGACCGGAAGTGAGGTCTGTCTTCGCCTGTGCCTCGAACAGCAGGGCGACGCCCAGTCCCGCTCGGGTAGCCGCCAGGATCAGTGCAAAATCGTCGAGCAGCAGCGGCCCCTCGACCGCGACCGCCGTCTGGTGCCCGTCCTTCTCGAACTCCCAGCGATAGGGCACTCCGCTCGGGAAGCGTATGCCGATGCAGGCGTGGCCCAGCAGGTCGGCAGGCACGCGCGGCGCGGGATGGGCGGCGAAATACTCCGGAGAGGCCACCACGGCAAAACGCTGGGACGGGCCGAACGGCACCGCCACCATGTCCTGTGCCAGGCTCTCGCCGAAGCGGATGCCGGCGTCGAACCCTTCGCGCACGATGTCCACCAGCGCATCGTCGGTGGCCACCTCCAACCGTACCCTCGGACAGGCGCGCACGAAGCCGGGCAGCAGTCGCGCGAGGACCAGGGTGGCCATGTGCGGCATGTTCAGCCGCAGCGTCCCCGCCGGCTCGTCGCGCCGCTCGCCGGCCCGCGCCAGGGCCTCCGAGACCGTCGCGAGCGCGGGGCCGAGTTCGGCGATCAGCGTGGCGCCGGCCTCGGTGGGGGCGACGCTGCGGGTGGTGCGATGGAGCAGGCGCAGGCCGAGTCTCTCCTCGAGGGTGCGGATCGCGTGACTCACCGCCGAGCGCGACACGCCGTGCGCCCTCGCGGCACGGGCGAAGCTGCCGAGGCGGGCGACGTCGAGGAACAGCTCGAGGTCGGGCAGCGGAGCGGTCATGATTGTCGCAATTTCCTCACCAGTCTATGCGCAATTGAAGACCTACCGACTGCCCATCGGGATGTCCATCTCCTGTTTCGCCCCTTCCCGTGAAAGGGGCGGAGAAGGAGTAGACCAATGCACCAGCGTTTCCTCGGCGACCTCCCCGTCTCGGCCATCGGCCTCGGCTGCATGGGGATGAGCTTCGCCTATGGCGGCGGGGACGAGCGGGAGTCGATCGCGACGATCCACCGCGCCGTCGATCTCGGCGTCACCCTGATCGACACCGCCGAAATCTACGGCCCCTACACCAACGAGGAGCTGGTCGGCCGTGCCATCGCTCCGATCCGCGCGCAGGTGGTGCTCGCGACGAAGTTCGGCTTCACCTTTGGCACGGATGCCGCCGATCCCACCCGACGGGGGGTGGACAGCCGCCCCGAGCACGTGCGCGAGGCGGTGGAAGGCTCGCTGCGGCGCCTCGGCGTGGAGACGATCGACCTGCTCTACCAGCACCGCGTCGATCCCGCTGTGCCCATTGAGGAGACGGTGGGCGCCATGGCCGAGCTGGTGCGCGCGGGCAAGGTGCGCCATCTCGGGCTCTCCGAGGCCGCGAGCGAAACGATCCGCCGTGCCCATGCCGTGCACCCCATCGCGGCGGTGCAGAGCGAATACTCGCTGTGGTCGCGCGGGGTGGAGCAGGAGGTGTTGCCCACCTGCCGCGAACTCGGCATCGGCTTCGTGCCCTACAGCCCGCTCGGGCGCGGCTTCCTCACTGGCCGGCTCGACGTGGCCGCACTCGCCGCTGACGACTGGCGGCGCACCCAGCCGCGCTTCCAGGCCGAGGCGGTGGCGGCCAACCGCCGGCTGGTGGCGGCGCTCGAGCACATCGCGGCGCAGCGGGGCGTCACCGCCGCGCAGATCGCCCTGGCCTGGCTGCTGGCCCAGGACACGCACATCGTGCCGATCCCGGGCGTGCGCCGGGTGGCCCATCTCGAGGAGAACCTCGCCGCGGCCGATCTCGCACTGACCGCGGCGGAATGCGCCGCCATCGCCGCTGCGGTGCCGCCCGAGGGCTGTCTCTTATACACATCTGACGCTGCCGACGAAGGCTTAGGTGTA
>CALNAL010000369.1 GCA_937874445.1 uncultured Acetobacteraceae bacterium
GTCCTGCCCCCGCATCCCCCCGCCAAAACCGCCTGACCCCGCGGCGCATACCCGTGCCCATAACGTTCCGTATTCGGAATGAAAAATCTTTCCGCCCGCCGGCAATGCCGGTTTCCGTGGGGGGTGGTTTCCGCGGGAGCCGTTCGGCGCTAGGCTCCGGGGCCTTCCACCCCGGAGCCTGCCCGATGTCGCTCAAGCTTTCCCGCCGTTCCTTCATGGCCGCCGGCGCGGCCACGCTCGCCGCCCCCACGCTGGCCCGTCCGGGCCTTGCCACGGCTTCCCCCTCGGTCCTCAGGCTGATCCCCGAGACCGATCTTTCCCTCTTCGACCCGGTCTGGACCACCGCCACCAACGCCCGCAACCACGGCTATCTCGTCTTCGACACCCTCTGGGGCCAGGACGACGACAACGTCATGCAGCCGCAGATGGTCGCCGGCCATGTCCTGGAAAACGACGGGAAGCAGTGGACCATCACCCTGCGCGACGGCCTGAAGTTCCACGACGGCGAGCCGGTGCGCGCCCAGGACGTGGTCCCCTCCATCCGCCGCTTCTGCGCCCGCGACGCCTTCGGCCAGGCGCTGATGGAGGCCACCGACGAGCTTTCGGTGGTGGACGACAAGACCTTCCGCTTCCGGCTGAAGCGCCCGTTCCCGCTGCTGCCCAACGCCCTCGGCAAGCCCGGCACGCCGATGCCCTGCATCATGCCCGAGCGCCTGGCGCTGACCTCGCCCACCAAGCAGGTCACGGAAATGGTCGGCTCCGGCCCGTTCCGTTTCCTCAAGGACGAGTTCGTTTCCGGCTCGCGGGCCGTCTATGCCCGATTCGACGGCTACGTGCCCTGTCCGCACGGCAAGGCGTCCTTCACCGCCGGCCCCAAGGTGGCGCATTTCGAGCGCGTCGAGTGGACCTCCATCCCCGACGCCCAGACCGCCGCCAACGCCCTCGTCCAGGGCGAGGCGGACTGGTGGCAGACCCCCACCGGCGACCTGATGCCCATGCTCGAAGCCAATTCCAAGATCGAGACCAAGGTGCTCGACCAGGCCGGCGGGATCGGCGTCCTGCGCTTCAACTTCCTCTTCCCCCCCTTCGACAACCCGGCCATCCGCCGCGCCCTGCTCGGCGCCGTGGATCAGAGCGAGTTCATGATCGCCTCGCAGGGCGAGGACCCGCGGTACTGGAAGGACAAGGTGGGCGTGTTCAGCCCGGCCTCGCCGATGGCGACCGACGTCGGCATCGGGGTCCTCACCGGCAAGCGCGACCTGGAGAAGGTCAAGCGCGAGATCGCCGCCGCCGGCTATAAGGGCGAGAAGGTCGTCATTCTCGGCACCTCCGACTACCCCTACATGAACGCCATGGCCCTGGTCGCCGCCGACATGCTGCAGAAGGTCGGCATGAACGTCGATTTCCAGGCCGAGGACTGGGGCACCACGGTGCAGCGCCGCACCTCGCGCAAGTCGCCGGAGAACGGCGGCTGGAGCATCTTCGTCACCTACCTCAACGGCACCAACAACTACGACCCGGCCGGCCAGCTCGGCATCCGCGGCAACGGCGACAAGGCGTGGTCCGGCTGGCCCAACATGCCCAAGCTGGAGGAGCTGCGTCAGGCCTGGTTCGAGGCCCCCGATCTCGCCGCCCAAAGAAAGATCTGCGAGCAGATCCAGCAGGACGTGTGGCAGGAAGTGCCCTACATTCCGCTCGGCTGCGCCTATTTCCCGGTGGCCTACCGCAAGGGGCTGGTGGGTATGCGCAGCGGCTTCGTGCAGTTCTACGACGTGCGCTGGGCCTGAAGAAAACACCCCCGGGGAGGGGGACGACAGTCATCGCGGCCATCCCTCCAGCCAGGAGACCCCTGTGATGGCGCTTGCCGCTGCCCCCTCCGCGACCAACTCGCGCATCGTCGCCGCCTGGCGCGAGGCGAGTCCCGCCTCGGCCGCCCTGGCCGCCGAGGCCGCCACCCTGCTGCCCAGCGGCATCGCCCACGATGCCCGCCACGTGGAACCCTACGGCCCCTACATCGCCCACGCCCGGGGGGCCCACAAATGGGATGTCGATGGCCGCCGCTACATCGACTATTTCGGCGGCCACGGCGCGCTGATCCTCGGCCATTCCCACCCGGCGATCACCGCCGCGGTGGCCGAGGCGCTGCCCGAGGGCACCCAGTTCGGCGCCAACCACCCCCGCGAGATCGCCTGGGCCAAGGCCATCCAGCGCCTGGTTCCCGCCGCCGAGCGCATCCGCTTCACCGCCTCGGGCACCGAGGCGACGCTGCTGGCGGTGCGTCTCGCCCGCGCCTTCACCGGCCAGCCGGTGCTGCTGCGCCTGGTCGGCCACTTCCACGGCTGGCACGACCAGATGGCCAGCGGCTACACCAGCCACTTCGACGGCACGCCCACCCCCGGCGTGCTGGAGGCGGTCGCCTCCGCCTCGCCGCTGCTTCCCCCCGGCGATCTCGACGCGGTGGAGGCCGTGCTGCGCAAGCGCCGCGACATCGCGGCCCTCATCTACGAGCCCACCGGCAGCTCCTTCGGCCAGGTGCCGCTGGACGGCGCCTATGCCCGCGGCCTGCGCGACCTCACCCGCAAATACGGCGTGCTGCTGATCTTCGACGAGGTCATCACCGGCTTCCGTGTCGCCCGCGGCGGGGCCGCCGAGGCGTTCGGGGTCACGCCGGACCTGTTCACCTTCGCCAAGGTCGTCGCCGGCGGCCTGCCCGGCGCGGCGGTGGCCGGGCGGCGGGAGATTCTCGACCTGCTCGACTTCACCGCGATGGACGCGGCGGGACGGGAGAAAATCGGCCATCCCGGCACCTTCAACGCCAATCCGGTCTCGGCCGCCGCCGGCATCGCCTGCCTGGCCGTGCTCGCCGAGACCGACGCCAACGCGGTCGCCTCCGCCCGCGCCGCCACGTTGCGCGCCGGGCTCAACGAGATGCTCGCCGCCGAGGGGCTGCCCTGGGCGGTCTATGGCACCTATTCGGGCTTCCACCTCTTCACCAACCCCCGCCACCGTCCGGAGGTCAGCCCACGCGACTTCAACGCCATGCGCATCCCCGTGGCCGAGCTGAAGGGGGCCGACCCGGCGCTGGTCAACCGCATGCGTCTGGCGCTGTTCCTCAACGGGGTGGATTCCAACCCCCGCCTGGGCGGCTTCACCTCGGCGGCGCACAGCGAGGCCGACATCGCCGAGACCGTCGCGGCCTATCGCGCGGCGATCCGCCTGCTGCGCGAGGAAGGGGAAGTCCTGTAGAAGAGGAATAGGGGAGGAGAGATGGAAAAACTGCCACTCGGCCGGGCCTTCACGCTGATCGAGCCCGGCCCCGTCGTGCTGGTCACCACCCGCGACGGGGAGCGTGACAACGTGATGGCCATCAGCTGGACGCTGGTGCTGGACTTCACCGCGCGCTTCGCCCTCACCACCGGCGCGTGGAACCACTCCTATGCCGCGCTGCTGAAGACCCGCGAGTGCGTCCTCGCCCTTCCCGCGGCCGACCAGCTCGATACCGTCATCGGCGTGGGCACCTGTTCCGGGCGCGACACCGACAAGTTCGCCCGTTTCGGCCTGGCCCGCGCCAAGGCCAGCCGGGTGCAGGCCCCGCTGCTGGCGGACTGTCTGGCCAACATCGAGTGCCGCGTGGAGGATATCGTCGAGGCCCACGGCATCGTGGTGCTGCAGGGCCTGGCCGCCTGGATCGACCCGGCGCGCAAGGAGCGGCGGCTGCTCCACGCCGTCGGTGATGGAACCTTCACCGCCGACGGGGAGCGCTTCGACCGCCGCGTCGCCATGCGCGACAAGCTGCCCGAGGGGCTGTAGCGCCCTACTTCGCGGGGCGGGGCCGCAGCGGCGGCTGCACCTCCGGCGGGATCGGGCAGACGTAGGGGCTCTCGCGGGTGCGCGCGGCATAGTCGGCCTTGGCGGCCGCGAGCAGCTCGGGGCGGGTCAGCGCGTCGATCGCGGTGCCGGCCATCACCTTCGCGGTATAGACCATGCCGGTATGGGCCAGCTCGGACTTGCCCTGCGCGGTGAGCTGCCAGGAGTGCCCCGGCGTGCCGATGGCGTAGGTGGCCCCGTCGGCCTGCACCGTGGGGACCGACCACGAGACGTCGCCCACGTCGGTGGAGCCCATCATCGGCGCCCCCTTGGCCTTGGCCTCCAGCGGCACCGGGGCGTCGCACAGCGGCTTCTCCGCATCGTAGGGCACGCCGAAGCGGCGGAAGGCGGTACGGATGTCCTCCTCGGAGAGCGTCTTGCGGATCTCGCGCGCCAGGGTGCGGTCGGCCTCGGTGAAGGGGGGCGCGCCGAGGCGTTCGAAATTGTCCATCATCGCCTGCTCCAGCGGGGTGTTGTTGAGCAGGTTGGAGACCACGGTGACGACCTTCCAGCTCACCTCGGTCTCGGTCATCATCGCCGCCCCCTGGGCGATCTTTTTCACCCGCTCGACCATCGGCAGCAGGTCGGGAAGCTGGCGGGTGCGCACGAGGTAGCGGATCTTGGCGTGGGCCTGCACCACGTTGGGAGCCACTCCGCCGGCGTCGAGATAGGCGTAGTGGATGCGCGTGTCGGAGGGGACGTGCTCGCGCAGGTAGTTCACGCCGACGTTCATCAGCTCCGCGGCATCGAGGGCGGAGCGGCCGAGATGCGGCGCGGCGGCGGCATGGCTGGCGCGGCCGGTGAAGCTGAAGTCGAGGCGCATGTTGGCCAGGCTCTTGCAGTCGTTGACCGCGAAGAAGGCCGAGGGGTGCCAGGAGATGGCGATGTCCACGTCCTGGAAGGCGCCGGCGCGGACGAGGAATCCCTTGGCGGCGCCGCCTTCCTCGGCGGGGCAGCCGTAGTAGCGCACGCGGCCGGGCAGGCCCTTCTCGGCGAGCCAGTCCTTCACCGCGGTGGCGGCGAGCAGGGCGCCGGCACCGAGCAGGTTGTGGCCGCAGCCGTGGCCGATGCCGTCGCCGGGCAGCATCTTGTGTTCGGCGAGGTTGGCCTCCTGGCAGAGGCCAGGCAGGGCATCGTATTCGCCGAGGATGGCGATGACCGGGCCCCCCTGGCCGGCCTCGCCGATGACCGCGGTGGGGATGTCGGCCGGGGCCTCGGTGAGGCGGAATCCCTGCTCGCGCAGCATGGCGGAATGGGCGGCCACGGCGTGCCACTCGCCGTAGGCGATCTCGGGGTGATCCCAGACGTCATCGGAAAGCGCACAGAATTCCTGGCGGTGCCGATCGACGAGTTCCCAGATGCGTTCGCTGTTCTGCACGATGGTCCTTTCGGGTGGGGAAGGGGGGGCTAGCGCGGCACGTCGGTCCAGGCGCCGTGCTGGCGGCTGGACTCGCGGGCCGCGGCGATGAAGGCGAGCCCCGCCACCCCGTCGGCGGCGGTGGCGAACTCGAGGGCCAGCGGATCGGGGGGGACGCCGGTGAGGCGGGCGGCGATGGCCTCGGCGGTATCGCGGTAGAGGTTGGCGAAGGCCTCCAGCAGCCCCTCGGGATGGCCGGGGGCGATGCGGGTGAGACGGGCGGCCGGAGGCAGCAGCCCGGGGCCGCCGCGCGAGAGGGTGCGTGGCGCCTCGCCGTGCGGGGCCCAGACGAGGAAGTTGTTGGCGGCATGCTGCCAGGAGAGATGGCCGCGCTCGCCATAGACCCGCAGCGTGATGACGTTCTCGGTGCCGGCCAGCGCCTGCGAGGCGGTGAGCGTGCCGCGCAGTCCGCCCTCGTAGCGCAGCAGGGCGGAGCACCAGTCGTCCACCTTGCGGTTCGGCACCAGGGCTCCGAGGTCGGCGGAGATCTGCTCCAGCCGCCGGCCGGTGACGAAACGGGCGAGGTGCTCGGCATGGGTGCCGATGTCGCCCAGCACCAGCGAGGGGCCGGAGCGGGACGTGTCGAACTTCCACTTCTGCTTCTTGGTGAGCGGGCCGTCCTCGACGCGCTGGCTCATGCCGGCCTGGAGGTATTCCACCTGCACCGCCCGCAGATCGCCGAGCAGCCCGGCGGCCACCATGGCGCGCGCCTGGCGGACCATCGGATAGGCTGCGTAGCCGTGGGTGAGGCAGAACACCAGGTTGCGCGCGCGGGCCAGCGACTCGAGGGCGTGCGCCTCGGCCAGCGAATTGGTCAGCGGCTTGTCGCAGACCACGTGCACCCCCGCCTCCAGGGCGGCGGAGCAGAGGGCGAAATGGCTGTCGTTGGGGGTCATGATGGCCACCGCGTCGAGCCGGGCGGTGGCGAGCATGGCGGCGAGGTCGGGGTAGGCGGGCAGACCGAGGGCCTCGGCCGCGGCGGCCCCGCGGGCGGGGTCGGAGGAGAGCACGGCGCCGACGATCTCGAAGCGCCCGTCCAGCGTGGCGGCGGCGCGATGCATCGGGCCGATGAAGCTGCCGGGTCCGCCGCCCACCACGCCCAGGCGCAACCGCCGGCCGAGGCCGGAAAAGGCTTCCGTCATGTTCCCATCTCCCCGCTGTCCCGGAGCGGGAGTGTTGTCCTCTCGCGCCTGCGGATCAAGCGGGGGGGATGGATCACGCGGGGTCAGCCGGCCTGCTTGGCGGCGTACTGGTCGAAGGCCTCGACCGCCTGGGCGGCATACATCGCCGCCGGGCCGGCGCCCATGAAGATCGCCATGCCGACCGCCTCCATCACCTCGTCGCGGGTGGCGCCGAGGCGCACCGCGGAGGAGGCATGGAAGGTGATGCAGGCGTCGCAGCGGGCGGCCACGGCCAGGGCCAGCGAGATCAGTTCCTTGGTTTTGGCGTCGAGCGCCTTGGGGGCGTTGGCGGCCTTGGCCAGGCCGGAGAAGGCCGCCATCACTTCGGGCGCACCGCCGCGCAGCTCCTTCAGCGGGGTCGCCATGTCGGTCGCCATCTTGGGCCAGTCGTGCATCATGGTTGGGATCCTCCTCGAATGGGGTTGGACTTTCATATATGCTATTTGACGAAATAATCAACTAGCGTCCTGGCGCGGCACCAGCACCGTCGCCACCGCCTGCGCCGCGATGCCCTCGCCACGCCCGGCAAAGCCCAGCCGCTCCGTGGTGGTGGCCTTGACCGAAACCACGTCGGGGGCGACGCCGAGCAGCTCCGCCAGCCGCGCCTGCATCGCCGCGGCGTGCGGGCCGATCTTGGGGCGCTCGCAGATCAGGGTGACATCGGCATTGGCGAGCATCCCGCCGCGGGCGGCGATGCGCCCGGCGGCGTGACGGAGGAAGCGGGCGGAATCGGCATCCTTCCAGGCGGCCTGGCTGGGGGGAAAGTGGCGGCCGATGTCGCCCTCGGCGAGCGCGCCGTAGATGGCGTCGCAGAGGGCGTGGATGCCGACATCGGCGTCGGAATGGCCGGCCAGGCCGCGCTCGTGGGGCACCTCGATGCCGCACAGGATCAGCTTGCGCCCCGCCTCCAGGCGATGGACATCGAAGCCCGTGCCGACGCGCGGCAGCAGCGTGCCGAGCAGAACTCTCTCCAGGCGCACCAGATCCTCCGGATAGGTCAGCTTGATGTTGTCCTCGCTGCCGGGCACCAGGGCCACGGCGTCGCCGGCCGCTTCGAGGAGGGCGGCATCGTCGGTGGCGCCTTCCGGCGCCATGCGGTGCAGCGCCAGCAGGTGGGGGAAGCGGAAGGCCTGCGGGGTCTGCGCCCGCCACAGGCCGGCCCGGGGGACCGTCTCGGCAATACGCAGCCCCGCGCCGGGGGCTTCCTCCACGCCGCGCTTGAGGGTGTCGGCCACCGGGACCGCGGGAATGGCGCCGGGGACGCGCTCCAGCGCCGCCAGCAGCGCCGCCACCGTGCCCGCCGGCACGTAGGGGCGGGCGGCGTCGTGGATCAGCACCACATCGGGGGCCTGCGCCGCCAGCGCCTCCAGCCCGGCCCGCACGCTCGCCTGGCGGGTGGCCCCGCCGGGGACCGGCGGCAGATGGGGAATGTCCGCCAGGGCCTCCTCGATCGGCGCGGCCTCGCCCACCGGCTGGAGCAGGTCCACCTCGGGGGCGAGGCGACGGGCGGCGTGGCGGAGGGCGCAGGCGCCGGCCAGCGGCAGGAACTGCTTGGGGGTGGGCGCGCCCATGCGCCGGCCGGTGCCGGCTGCGACGAGCAGAAGCGCAACCTTGGGGCGGGGAGGGGATGAAACCATGGTGGCGGCACCCTCGCCGCGAAGCCGCCGTGCGTCAACCTCCGGCGAAATCCCGACGTCGGCCGCAAGGTTAAGGTCAGGAAGTCTTCTTTTCCTGAAGGAAAAGAAGCAAAAGGACTTTTGTCCGTTTGGAGACGTGCGTCGGCGGGGCCGGGGAAAACGCGGCAGGCTGAGAGGGAAAGCAGGGTTACGGGCTTCGCCGTCGCTCCAGAGGGGCGAAGCCTTCAGGCAAAATTCCCTGTGAGGCTTTGCTTCTTGAACTCTGCGCCTGCCACACATGCGGAGCCCAACGAACAGAGTCCTTTTTGCTTCTTTTTCCTTCAGGAAAAAGAAGCCTTGCCTTGTCCTGTCCTTACCCGGCGAGCACCGCGTCGGCGACGGCGCGGCGCAGCGCGGCGATGCCGGAATCGGCGTGGCGGGTGGGGTGGACGCGGTTGGTCAGCAGCGCCCAGGCGAGGCCGCGGGCGAAGTCGATCCACACCCCGGTGCCGGTGAAGCCGGTATGGCCGATGCTGCCGGGCGAGCAGGAATCTCCGCCCGGCCAGCCGGGATGCGCGGCCTCCCAGCCCAGGGTGCGGGGCGTGCCGAACTGCGGGAGGCGCACGCCGGCCAGCGCCGGGTCGTCCCCGCGCAGCAGCCCCAGGGCCGCGTCCAGCACGCCGTCGATGGTGCCGAACAGCCCGGCATGGCCGGAGGCGCCGCCCAGGGCGAAGGCGTTCTCGTCATGCACTTCGCCGCGCAGCACCCGGCCGCGCCAGGTGCAGGCCTCGGTGGCGGCGCAGCGCGCGGGATCGGGGTGGAAGGTCAGGCCCGGCGGGGTCGGCTGCGCGCCCAGCGGGCGGCCGGTGAGGCGCTCCAGCGCGATGCCCAGCAGCATGAAATTGATGTCGGAATAGACCGGCGGGCCGGGTTGCCAGACGCGCTGGAGGATGAAGGCGCGCAGCGTCGCCGGGTCCTGGCCGTAGGTGTAGAGCGGCTCCACCGCCGGCAGATGTGTGGCGTGGGCGAGGCACTGGCGGAAGGTGAGGCGCCGCTCGCGGGCCTGGAGGTCGTACTGGCGCAGATCGGGAATCGCCGCCGTCAGCGGGTCGTCCAGTCCGATGCGGCCGGCGGCCACCTGGTGGAGAATGGCCGGGGTGGTGAAGAGCACCTTGGTCAGCGAGGCGAGATCGAAGAAGGTCTCGCGCGCGAGAGGCGCCTCGGCGGGAACGCGCTGCGCCAGACCCTGCACCGCCACGGCGCGCGTGCCGTCGGCCGCGACGAGGCCCAGCACCGCGCCGGGAATGCGGGCGGGAACATATCCCGAGAGAAGGGGCAGGGCGGCGGCGAGGCGGACTTGCACGGTCATGACGGCGGACCATAGCGCCGGGCCGCAAAAGCAGAAACACCGGCTGCGGCATGACCGCACCCGGTGCTCCTGTACGCAGGCTGGTTGAGGAAGCTAGTTGAAGAGGTTGTGGATGAACATGGACGCTCCGGGCACCAGGGTCACGATCAGCATCGTGATCCAAAGAGCAGCCATGAACGGCCAGATCGACTTGACGATCTTGCTCACCGACACCTCGCCGATGGCGCAGCCGAGGTAGAAGGCGGCGCCGACCGGCGGCGTGTTCAGCCCGATGGTGCAGTTCAGCAGCACGATGATACCGAACTGAACCGGGTTCATCCCGTAGTGCATGACGATCGGCAGGAAGATCGGCGTGCAGACCAGGATGTGGGCAGCCATGTCGAGGAAGATGCCGAAGATGAACAGCGCGATGTCCACCAGGATGAACACCACCCACGGGGTCGTGCTGATCGAGCTGAGGAACTCGCCGGCCAGTTCGGCCACGCCGTAGAGGCTCATCAGGTAGCCGAACATCGTCGAGATGCCGACCAGCAGGAGCACGACGCCGGTGGTCTTCGTCGCTTTCGCGGCGGCCATCAGGAAGTGTTCCCAGCTCAGGCTGCGGTAGACGAACACGGTGAGCAGCAGCGCGTAGAGCACCGCCACCGCGCCGGCTTCCGCCGCGGTGAACACGCCTGAGAGGATGCCGCCGACGATGATCACCATGATGAACAGGCCGGGCAGCGCCACGATCGTCGAGGCGAGCACCTCGTGCCAGCCGGGGAAGGTGCCGCGCGGATAGTTGCGCGCCCGGGCCACGAAGTAGGCCGTCAGCAGGTTGGCCAGCGAGAGGATCACCGCCGGGAAGGCGCCCGCCAGGATCAGCGAGTTCATCGAGACGATGCCGCCGGCCGCCAACGAGTAGATGATCATGTTGTGGCTGGTGGGCATCACCGCGCCGACCAGCGAGGAGTAGGTGGTGACGTTGACGGCGTAGTCGGCGTCGATGCCCTCCTTCTTCATCAGCGGGATCAGCGCCGAGCCCATCGCCGAGACGTCGGCCACGGGGGAGCCGGAGACGCCGCCGAACATGGTGCAGGCCACCACGTTGGTCATGCCGAGACCGCCGCGGATGTGGCCGACCAGCGCCTTCGAGCAGCGGATGATGCGGTCGGCGATTCCGCCGTACATCATCAGCTCGCCGGTGAAGATGAAGAACGGAATGGTGAGGAACGAGAAGACGTTCATTCCGGCGGCCATCCGCTGGAAGACGACGGCGACCGGCAGGCCTTCGTAGATCACGGTGGCGAGCGAGGAGAGGCCGATGGCGAAGACCACCGGCATGCCGACGATCAGCCCGAGGACGAAGGTCACGCAGAGAATTGTCAGTGCCATGACGGAATGATCTCCACGTCGTTAACGCGGGCAACGATCCGCTCGACGGCAAAGATGATGATGAGGATTCCGCCCAGACCCAGCGGGACGTACGACCATCCCTGGGAAATCGGCAGGCCGGGATTGACGTATTCCCACATCTCGAAGGCAAGATCGCTGCCGCCCCAGGACATGAAGCCGCCGAACACGATCATGCCGGCATAGACGACCAGGTCGGCCC
The DNA here is from genome assembly GCA_937874445.1 of uncultured Acetobacteraceae bacterium. Taxonomy (GTDB): domain Bacteria; phylum Pseudomonadota; class Alphaproteobacteria; order Acetobacterales; family Acetobacteraceae; genus Rhodovastum. The sequence goes on from CALNAL010000369.1 coordinate 11,045, forward strand.
AGAGGCGGACGATGGGGGGGGCAAAGCTCAGCAGCGATTCCATGCCGATGTGGCGCCCGTCGCGCACACCGACGGCTGCGGCAAAGCAGGTGACCCAGAGCACAACCACCAGGGCCAGGATCTCGGTCCAGGTCGGGGAGTTGTTCATCACGTAGCGGCCCCAGATCTGGTAGAGGACTGCCGCGAGGATGACGTTGAGTCCAAACACGGCGATCTTGAGGCAGATGCGCGAAAGCCGGGCCTGGATGCGGAAATAGGCGCCCAGGGTTCCCTCGACTTCCGTCGTTTTGCGTTTATGGATTGGGGCCGCCGAGTTCGCAGCCATCCGTTGATCTCCTCGAAAACAAAAAGATGCCGGGCATACGGCTGCCCATGGAGGATTCCGCCCAGGAGGATTCCGCTGAGATTGCCTGCGGTTCCTCCGACGGTCCCCCTGTTGCCGCCGCGGACGCCCCGGCAGTCCGGGAGCCCGCGGCGACGTTGGTCAGGACCGGTGGAAGGCCAGACTCACTTGGTCTCCTGGATCCGGCGCAGCATGTCCTGCATCTTCGGATCGGGGAGGTACTTCTGGTAGAGCGGCTTCATCGCGGCCTGGAACGGGGCCTTGTCGACGGTGATGACCTCGACGCCGGACTTCACGACGATGTCCTTGGACTGGTCCTCCAGTTCCTTCCACAGCTTGCGCATGTAGGGGACGGAGTCCTTGGCAGTCTTGCGGACCAGGGCCTGCTCGTCGGGCGTGAAGGAATCATAGACCTTCTTGGACATCACCAGGACGTCGGGCGCCATCGAGTGGTCGTCGAGGCTGAAGAACTTCGCCACCTCGTAGGCGTGCGAGGTCTGATACGTCGGCCAGTTGTTCTCGGCACCGTCGATCAGGCCGGTCTTCAGTCCGGTGAACACCTCGCCGGTGGGCATCGGGGTCGCGTTGGCACCCAGCAACTTGATCATGTCCACCCAGACGTCGGACTGCTGAACGCGGATCTTCATGCCCTTGAGGTCGGCCAGGCTGCGCACCGGCTTGACGGTATAGAACGAGCGCGAGCCGGAATCGTAGAAGGCGAGGCCGATCATGCCGTGCGGCGTGCAGTCGGCGAGGATCTCATCGCCGATCGGGCCGTCGAGCACGCGGTGCATGTGGTCGATGTCACGGAAGACGAAGGGCATCACCGGCACGGTCATGGCCGGGCAGATCGTGTTCAGCGTGCCGGAGTTGAGGCGGTTGAAGTCGATCGCGCCGAGCTTGATCTGCTCGATCGTGTCCTTCTCCGAGCCGAGCTGGGAGCTCGGATACACCTTGATCGAGAACTTGCCGTTGGTGGCCTTGCTGAGCTGCTCGCTCATGAACTGCACGGCCTTGACCGTCGGGTAGTCCGGCGGCTGCACGTCGGCTGCGCGGAAGGTGCGTGCCTGCGCCTGGCTGGCGCCGAACGCGAGCGCGCCGGCCACCACGGCCGACGCAATGGCATTCATGTAGCTCATGGATGTTCCTCCAATGTTGGCCTGGATGTGACCAGGCCGTGGACTGCGAAGGCTCCGAGCCGGCATCCCGCGATTGCCGAGGGGGACCAGCCCGTACGAACGATTCCGCCTGGAGCGGCCGTGGCACCGGAGGCGACGTCGAAGGGGTGCCGCGGACCCTGTCTAGCTAACAGGAAACTCATCTTGTCGCAATGTATACGGGCGATTTCCGAAATTGAAAACGGTTTCTTCCTCCCCCCAATCGGCCATTACATTTGTTGACATTTCAATATCGTCCGTGAATAAATGTCGAAATTCTCAAAATATTATCGAAATAATTGGGTAGTTTGAAAATTAACTATGTTAGTTATATGTATAATTATGCAAATTATAACAATTTGTATAATTATACATTGCATTTTTCAATAAATCTTAGAGATTTTTTGGAATCTATTCTTATTGATCCGTAAGGTATTTGTTTTTTCATTCTACTTGTTTCATCTGGGCGTTTGGTTCTTTATTGAGAAAGAACCTCAGGGGGCGAGCAACGTCTCCGGCCGCTTCGGCGTCCTGCACCCGCCCCCGGGGGGAGCCTCAGGGTTGCTTGCCGATGTAGGCGAGGATGCCGCCGTCCACGTAGAGGATGTGGCCGTTGACGAAGTCGGAGGCGGAGGAGGCAAGGAACACCGCCGGCCCCTTGAGGTCCTCCGGTGTGCCCCAGCGGTTGGCCGGGGTCTTGGCCAGGATGAAGCTGTTGAACGGGTGCCCGGGCGTGCGCAGCGGCGCGGTCTGCGGGGTGGCGATGTAGCCCGGCCCGATGCCGTTGCACTGGATGTTGAAGGCTCCATACTCCGAGGCGATGTTGCGGGTGAGCATCTTCAGCCCGCCCTTGGCCGCCGCATAGGCCGAGACCGTTTCGCGGCCTAGTTCGGACATCATCGAGCAGATGTTGATGATCTTGCCGCCGCCCCGCTTCTTCATCACCGGGATCACCGCCTTGGCAACGATGAAGGGCGCCGTCAGATCGACGTCGATCACCTGGCGGAAGTCGCCCGCCGCCATCTCCTCCATGGGAATCCGCTTGATGATGCCGGCATTGTTGACGAGGATGTCGATGGGCCCGACATCCTCGCCGATGCGGGCCACCAGCGCCTGCACCGCAGGCTCGTCGGTGACGTCGCAGAGATAGCCGTGGGCCTCGATGCCCGCCTCCTTGTAGGCGGCCAGGCCCTTGTCGAGATTCGCCTGGCTGATGTCGTTGAAGGCGATCCTCGCCCCCGCACCGGCCAGCGCAGTGGCGATCGCAAAGCCGATGCCGTAGGAGGCGCCGGTGACCAGGGCGACTTTGCCCGAAAGGGAAAAGGCCTCGGGAAGATTCATGGTTTCCTGATCCTTGCTGGAGTTTTCTGGTGGTCGGCGCTCAGCGCAGGTCGGTCATCGCGATGGTGTCCATGTCGTCGAAGGTCTGGTTCTCGCCGCCCATCGCCCAGATGAAGGTGTAGGCCGCGGTGCCGCAGCCGGCGTGGATCGACCACGACGGCGAGATCACCGCTTCCTCGTTGTTGACCACGATGTGGCGGGTCTCGTTGCCTTCGCCCATCATGTGGAACGCCACCTGTCCCGCGGGCAGGTTGAAGTAGGTGTAGATCTCCATGCGCCGCTCGTGGGTGTGGGCGGGCATGGTGTTCCATACGTTGCCGGGATCGAGCTGGGTGAGGCCCATCGAGAGCTGGCAGGTTTCCAGCACGTCGGGATGGATGAACTGGTTGATGACGCGCTTGTTGGCGGTCTCGGTTGCGCCCAGCGGCACCTTGCGCGCGTCGGAGAAGGAGAGGAAGCGGGTCTTGCACGCCTTGTGGGCCGGCGCGGAGACCATGTAGAACTTGGCCGGCGCCTTGGCATCGACGCTGCGGAACACAACCGACTTCGTGCCCTTGCTGATGTAGAGGCAATCCTCGAAGCCCAGCGTGAAGGTTTCGCCGTCGGCCTCGACGGTGCCGGCGCCGGCGCCGATGTTGAAGATGCCGATCTCGCGCCGCTCAAGAATATAGCTGGTGCCGAAGGTCGCCATGCAGGCGATGCCCTTGTCGAGCGGCACCGCCTCGGCAACCGGCATGCAGCCGAACACTACCATGCGGTCCACGTGGCTGTAGACGGCCTGCACCGTGTCGGGAACGTAAAGATTCTGCACCAGGAATTCGGCGCGGGTTTCTGCCGTGGTGTAGCGCTTGAAGTCGCGCTGGTTGGCCGAATAACGGATGTCCATCACTCTCTCACTCTGTTGCTTCCGTCCCGGACGGATAGACCCCGCCGAAGCCGAGCCCCCGGGAGGTTTGTTCGCCCGCGCGGCGCAGCTGCTCCACGTAGTCGCGGCGGCGGGCCTCTTCGAAACGAAATGCGGGAAAGGAAAGGCTGATCGCGGCCGTTACCCGACCGACATGATTGAACACCGGAACGGCCAGGCAGCGCACGCCCGCCTCGCTTTCCTCGATCTCCTCGGCATAGCCGCGCCGGCGCGCCTGCTCCAGATGCTCGGCGAGAACCTCGAGGCTGGTGATCGTGCGGGGAGCCTGCGGCACCAGCGAGAGGCGGGGCATCAGGGCCGCGACCTCCTCGGGCTCGCCCCAGGCCAGCAGCACCTTGCCCAGCGAGGTGCTGTGCAGCGGGTTGCGCTTGCCGATCGGCGACTGCGAACAGAGGTTGTAGAGCGAGGCGAATTTGTGGACGTAGACGACACTGGCGGCGGGGGCGTCGAGAACGCCGAGGTTGATCGCCTCGTGGGTGGCCTCCGAGAGGAGGCTCATGGCCCTGTCGGCGACCCTGAGTAGGTCGGCCTGGCGGCTGAGGACCCGGGCCCCGAGCGTGTAGAGCTTGAGGGTCAGTCCGTATTTTTCGCCGTCGCGGCGCTCGACATAGCCGAGATCCTGCATCGTCTGCAGCAGGCGGTAGGCGGTGCTCTTGGAGGTGAGGGCGCGCTGGGCAAGCTCGCCGAGGCTCACCGTTTCCTCCTCGGCGAGTGCCTCGAGGACGGCGAACACCTTGAGGGCGGCGGCTGCGGAATCGGGCTTGGCGGTGACCATGAAGAGCTGCTTCGAAAAATCTGAAACGGCTTTCTAAAATAATCGAACCGGCGTTGCAAGCGGGATCGGAAGCCCCTTTCCCGCGGTCCGGATGGGCTCGTCGCCACGGGCGGCGTCTCATTTGTTGGGAGCGAGCGGGCGGCTGCCGGAGGCAACTTTCTTGACAGGCGAGGGCGCCGGCCCCGAGGTAGG
>CALNAL010000370.1 GCA_937874445.1 uncultured Acetobacteraceae bacterium
TCTACACCTAAGCCTTCGTCGGCAGCGTCAGATGTGTATAAGAGACAGCCCCATGAAATTCCGCTCCCTCGTCTCGCTGTTCTGCCTGGCCGGCGTGCTCGGCCTGGCGCTCCCCGCCCATGCCGCCGAGGTGAAGATCCCGGCACAGAGCGTCGATGCCGCCCTGCGCGCCAGGCTGCCCGCCGAGATCCGCGAGTCCGGCGAGCTGATCTCGGTCAACAACGGCTCCTTCCCCCCCTACGAGATCGCCCTCGGCGCCCACCAGCTCGACGGCGCCACCGCCGATCTCGGCCAGGCGGTGGCCGAGCTGCTCGGGCTCAAGCTGCACCACGAGACGGTGAGCGGGCTCGCCGCCGAACTCGCCGGCATCAAGGCCGGGCGCTACCAGGTGGCGCTCGGCCCGATCGGCGACTTCCCCGACCGCGAGAAGGTCAACGACTTCGTGGACTTCGTGCAGGAGTTCGTGGTGTTCGCGGTGCAGAAGGGCAATTCCGCCGGCATCCACGACCTCGCCGACACCTGCGGCAAGCGGGTCTCGGTGATGTCGGCCGGCTCGGCGGAGCGGGTCATCAAGGAGCAGTCGGGCAAGTGCGCCGCTGCCGGCAAGCCGGCGGTGGAGGTGCAGTCCTACACCGACCAGCCCACCGCCATCCTGGCGGTGCGTTCGGGGCGGGCCGATGCGTTCTTCTCCTCGCAGGCGCCGCTCACCTATTTCGTCCAGCAGGCCGGCGGCACCCTCGAGCTGGCCGCCGTGGGCCACCACAACGGGTTTTCCGACCTCTACCAGGGCTCGGTGGTCCCCAAGGACGGCGCCCTGCGCGACGTGCTGCTCGCCGCCTACCAGAAGCTGTTCGACAACGGCACCTACGCGCTCATCATGAAAAAATGGGGACTGGAGAACAACATGCTGAAGGCGCCCGGCATCAACCTGGCCGGCAATCCGCCCGCGAAATGAGCGCCGCGAGCGAGGAACCCGCCGACGTCACCGAGGCGCACCGGCCCTTCCCGTGGGGAACGGTGCTCTCCTGGGCGGTGGTGGCCATCGTCGCGGCGCAGGCGGCGCTTGCGGTCGCCACCAACCGCAACTTCGAATGGGAGGTGGTGGGGGAATGGTTCTTCCATCCCTCCATCCTCGCTGGGCTGGAGGTCACGCTGGGGCTGACGGTGGTGTCGATGAGCCTCGGCATCGTGCTCGGCGTGCTGCTGGCGGTGGCGCGGCTGGCGCGCAGCCGGCTGATCGGCGGACTGGCCGGGCTCTACATCTGGTTCTTCCGCGGCACGCCGCTGCTGGTGCAGCTGATCTTCTGGTACAACCTCGCGACGCTCTTCCCGCACATCGACCTCGGCCTGCCCTTCGGGCCGACGCTGGCGCGCTTCCGCACCAACGACATCATCACCCCGCTCACCGCCGCGGTGGCGGGGCTGGCGCTCAACGAGGGCGCCTACATGGCCGAGGTGGTGCGCGGCGGTCTGCTCTCGGTGGACGCCGGGCAGTGGGAGACGGTGCGTGCCTTCGGCATGGGCCGGGCCCGCGCGCTGTGGCGCATCATCCTGCCCCAGGCGATGCGCGCCATCGTGCCGCCCACCGGCAACCAGCTCATCAGCATGATCAAGTCCACCTCGCTGGTGTCGGTGATCGCCATGGCCGACCTGCTGTATTCCGCGCAGGCGGTCTACAACCGCACCTTCCAGGTCATCCCGCTGCTGCTGGTGGCGGTGCTGTGGTACCTGCTGATCACCTCCCTCCTCAACGTGTTCCAGTCGATGATCGAGCGTCATTACGCGCGCGGCGAGGTGGACCGGGCCGCGCGGGCCGCCCCGGCCGCCCCCGAGGCATGAAACGCGGGGGAATGGGACGATGAGCGAATCCGGCTTCATGGTGCGCGCTCACGGGGTGCACAAATCCTTCGGCCTGCTGGAGGTGCTCAAGGGCATCGACCTCGACGTGGCCTGCGGGGAGACGGTGGTGCTGCTCGGCCCCTCCGGCTCGGGCAAGTCCACCTTCCTGCGCTGCCTCAACCGGCTGGAGCCGATCGACCGCGGGTCGATCGTGGTGGACGGCCAGCAGATCGGCTACCGCCGGCGCGGCGGGCGGCTGGTGGAGCTGCCGGAACGGCGCATCGCGCTGCAGCGCCGGCGCATCGGCATGGTGTTCCAGCAGTTCAACCTCTACCCGCACATGACGGTGCTGGAGAACGTCGTCGAGGCGCCGATCGGCATCCACGGCGAGCCGCGCGCGAGTGCCGAGGCGCATGCCCGCGAGCTGCTGGGCCGCGTGGGGCTGGCCGACAAGGCGGGCGAGTATCCGCGCCGGCTGTCGGGCGGGCAGCAGCAGCGGGTGGCGATCGCGCGCGCGCTGGCCATCCGTCCGCGCCTGCTGCTGTTCGACGAGCCGACCTCCGCGCTCGACCCGGAGCTGGTGGGCGAGGTGCTCGCCGTCATGAAGGATCTCGCGCGCCAGGGCATGACCATGGTGGTGGTGACGCACGAGATCGGCTTTGCGCGCGAGGCGGCGCACCGGGTGGTGTTCATGGACGGCGGCGTGGTGGTCGAACAGGGGCGCCCCGACGCGGTTCTCGGCGCGCCGCGCGAGGCGCGCACCCGCGCCTTCCTCAACCGCTTCCTCTGAAAGCCCCCCTCTGCGCGCCCCGGAAACACGGGCGTCCGCCGGTGAATGGTCGGTGCCTGTCCGCAATTTTACCGGCCATCCTGCCTGATTAGCCATATCTTCAGGACTGGCGAACACCATATCGGAGGTATCCGCGAGGGGCGTCCGGACCGGGCGCCGGGCGGCACGGGATCGGCGGCTGCGGGAGCAGGGAAACACAGCAATGGGACGCTCTGAACCTCTGCCGGATGCGCGGCTTTTCCCTGCCGGCCTGCCGGCAGGGCCGTGGACTCTTGGCGTGGAGAGGGAGAAGGTCCTGCCATGACCCACGCCGAGAACCTAGCCGGCCCCCCCCTCGCGACGCTTCCGGAAAGCAGCTCCCCCGGAGAGAGCCTGGGCGTGCTGACCCTGCCGTCCTCGGTCGAGGAGATGGACACTTCGGCGGCCGGCCCGGTGATCTGGGTGGTTGACGCCGATGCGGCGCAGCGTGCCGAGGTCGTGGCCACGCTGCGGCCCTTCTATCTGCTGCGCGAGTTCGCCGACGCCGCGGTGGCCCTGGCCTCCCTGCCGTCCGCCCCGCCGGGGGTGGTGGTGGCGGCCGAGCAGGCCGGCGTCCAGGGCGGGGTGGATTTCGTGCGGGCCCTGCGCCGGCAGCCGGGGCAGGAACACACGCCGCTGGTCTTCGTCGCCGACGCGCCGGAAAACCGTGCCCGCGCCCTGCTTGCCGGTGCCGACGACTGCCTGATCAAGCCCTATCGCCGCAGCACCCTGGTCGATGCCGTCTCCTCGCAGATCAACGCCCAGGTCGAGGATAGCTGGGAGGCCCTGCCGGCCCACGCCCGTGCCGCGCTGAGGGAAACCCTTTCGGTGTTCGGCCGCATCTCCGAGCGCCTCCTCAACGGCGGGCCGGTGGCCTACGACAGCGTCACCACCGCCTGCGAGCCCCTCGTCGAGGTGGTCAACCGCCACGAGCACCGCATCCTGCTCGACGCCGTGCGCGGGCACGACAACTACACCTATGCGCACAGCCTGCGGGTGGCCACGCTGCTGGCCCTGTTCGGCGGCCTGGCCGGGCTGCGCGACGAGGAGCAGCTGGTGCTGGCCTCCGGCGGCCTGCTGCACGACGTCGGCAAGATGTCGATCCCCCACGCCATCCTCAACAAGCCCGGACGCCTCACCGAGGAGGAGTTCGCCGTCATGAAGAGCCATGTACCGGCGACCCTCTCCTTCCTGGAGCGCAATCCCGACCTGCCGGCCTCGGTGCTCGTCATTGCCGGCCAGCACCACGAGAAGCTCGACGGCACCGGCTATCCCAACGGCTTCAAGGGCAGCAATCTGAACGAGCTTGCGCGCATGGCTGCCATCGTGGACGTCTTCAGCGCCCTCACCGACTACCGCGCCTACAAGCTCGCCATGCCCGCCGAGCAGGCGCTGCGAATCATGACCGACGACATGCAGACCCACCTCGACCAGCAGCTGCTGCGGGTGTTCAAGGCCACGCTGCTCGACTGCGCCGCCTGACCCGCCCTCCCCCGCCGGTCTTTCGCCGGATGGGGCCGAATGCTATGCGGGGACAGGATTTTCGAGCGGGGGCGGGATCTGCCCCCCCGGCAGATTCGAGGAGTACCGATCAGGATGTCCGACGCGCCCCGCGGCGAACTCACCATCCGTATCAATGCGATGCCCGCCGACACCAACGCCGATGGCGACATCTTCGGCGGCTGGGTGCTCTCGCAGATGGATTCCGCCGGCGGCATCGCCGGTGTCCACCGCTGCGGCGGCCGCGTGGTAACGGCGGCGGTCAACGCCATGACCTTCCTCCGCCCGGTCCGGGTGGGCGACGTCCTGTGCGTCTATACCGAGGTGGTCAAGGTCGGCCACACCTCGATCCACATCCGCATCGAGGCCTGGGCCCGGCGCTTCCTTTCCGACATCCGCGAGAAGGTGACCGAGGCGGAATTCGTCTATGTCGCGGTCGACAAGGCGGGCAAGCCCACCCCCGTCGTGTAGCGTCAGAACACGATCACGCTGATGCCCGGCTGATCGGCGCGGTCCATTTCCATCAGCGGGTCGATCGCCTCCTCCAGGCGGATGTGGCGGCGCACCAGCCGGCCTGGGTCGATCCGGCCCGCCGCCAGCATCGTCAGCAGCGCCTCGTAGCGGCTCGCCTGGATGCCGTGGCTGCCATAGATCTCCAGCTCCTGGGCGATGATCTGCGCCATCGGCACCGCCGGCGTGGCGTTCTCGGCCAGCATCAACCCCACCTGCACGTGCCGCCCGCGCCGGCGCAGGCAGCGGATGGAATTCATGCAGGTCGCGGGGTGGCCCAGCGCGTCGAGCGAGACATGCGCGCCCCCGCCGGTGAGGTCGCGGATCGCCCCCACCACGTCGGGCGTCACCGTGGAATCGATGCAGGCCACCGCGCCGCACTCGCGGGCGAAGGCCAGCTTGTCGGCGGCGATGTCGACGCCGATCGGGTTGGCGCCGAGGGCGGCGGCGATCATGATCGCCGAGAGTCCCACCCCGCCGCAGCCGTGCACCGCCACCCATTCGCCCGGCCGCACCCGGCCCTGGTCCACCACCGCGCGGAAGGAGGTGGCGAAGCGGCAGCCCAGCGAGGCGGCGGTGGGGTCGTCCACCGCATCGGGCAGGGCCACCAGGTTGGTGTCGGCGTAGTCCAGCGCCACGTATTCGGCAAACGAGCCCCAGGCGGTGAAGCCGGGCTGGAACTGCTCGGGACAAACCTGCGGATTGCCCGAGAGGCACTCCGGACAGTGCCCGCAGCCGGCCACGAAGGGCACCGTCACCCGCTGCCCCGTGCGATAGCGCCGCACCCCCCGCCCCACGGCGACGATGGTGCCGGCCAGCTCGTGGCCGGGCACGTGCGGCAGATGGATGTCGGGGTCGTGGCCCTTCCACCCGTGCCAGTCGCTGCGGCACAGGCCCGATGCGGCCACCTTCACCACCACCCCGTTCTCGGCGGGCGCCGGGTCGGGAACCGTGCGGATCTCCGGGCGCTGCCCGAAGGCCTCGAAATACATGGCACGCATGGTCCCCTCCTGATTGGTCAGCCAACTCGCAACATGTCCCGCCGGGCACGTCGCCGTCCGGCAAGGCAAGCAAGGAAGGCGTTCTCCTTTCGAGAAAGGAGAACCAGGAAAGCTTCATTCGTTAAGGATTCCGCATCTGTGTCACGCGCGGAGCCCAACGAACAAAAGTCCTTTTTGCTTCTTTTTCCTCCAGGAAAAAGAAGTCCTTCCCTTCCTGCGGACTCAGTACTCCAGGAACGCCTGGTAGGCCTCGGTCATATCGGCCACCGCCGTCTCGTAGAGGCGCTTGCCGGCCTCCGGCGAGGCGAGCGAGGAGGCCGAGCCGATGCGCCCGTCGGGAAAGCGCGCGCGGTAGTCGGCGGCGTCGAAGAAGCCGTGCGAGCGCGGCGCCTGGAAGGGCGTCATCTCGGCGTGCTTGATCGCCTCCTGATGGGCGTACTGCACCAGCGACACCTCCGAGCAGGTGGCGTGGCTGCCGTCCTTGTCGCCGAACAGCTCGCCGATCAGCGCCTTGGTGCGCGGGCCGAACCAGAAGCTCATGCGGCAGTGCACCGCCGGCCTGGCCTCGCCGAGCGAGCGGGCGGCGTAGATCTGGTCGAAGGCGGCGGTCACCGAGGCGATGTTGCCACCGTGCCCGTTGACGAAGAAGAAGCGGCGGAAGCCGTGCACGGCCAGCGACTCCACCACGTCGCCCACCAGCGCGATCAGCGTGGAGGGCCGCAGCGTCACCGATCCGGTGAAGCCGAGGTGGTGCTGCGACATGCCGTAGGCGAGCGTCGGGGCCACCATGGCGCCGATGGCCTCGCCCACGCCGCGCGCGACGAACTCGCTGGAGAGATGGTCGGTGCCGATCAGGCCGATCGGTCCGTGCTGCTCCACCGAGCCGATCGGCACGATGATGCCGGTGCTGGTCTTGAGGTAGGATTCGACTTCCTGCCAGGTGCTGAGTGCGAGTTGCATGATCCCCTCCTACTTTGCCAGCGAAACGCCGCCGAACGGCTGCCCGCCCAGGAAATGCAGCTTGAAGCCGTGCACGTTGCTGCGCACCGGGACATAGGCCTTGCTGTCGGCGAACAGCACCAGCGGCACCTCGCGGTACATGACCTCCTGCGCCTGGCGGTAGAGCTTGGCGCGCTCCTCGGCGTTGCTGAGGGACCCGGCCCGGGCCACCAGGTCGCTGTATTCCTGGTTGCACCAGCGCGGCATGTTGCGTCCGTTGGTCATCGAGTCGCAGGTGAAGGCCATCATCTGCTGGGAGGGGTCGGGATAGTCCCAGGTGCCGCCGAGCATGGCCACCGGGGCCTCGCCGGTGCGGGCGCGGCGCAGGTATTCGCCCCATTCGAAGCTGACGATCTTCGCCTTCACGCCGATCTTGGCCCAGTCGGCCTGGATCATCTCGGCGGCGCGGCGGCCGTTGGGCATGTAGGCGCGGGCCACCGGGATCGCCCAGATATCGGTGCTGAAGCCGTCGGCGAGTCCGGCCTCGGCCAGCAGCTTCCTGGCGTGCTCGATGTTCTGCGCCCGCACCTTGAGCGTGGGGTCATAGCCCAGCAGCACGGGCGAAACCAGCGAGGCGGTGGGCGTGCCGGTGCCCTGCCAGACCGCCTTCACCAGCCCGTCGAGGTCGATCGCCTCGGCCAGCGCCTGGCGCACGCGCACGTCGTCGAAGGGCTTCTGCGTGACCTTGAAGCCGAGATAGCCCATCGAGGCGATGGTCGCCTCCTGCACCACCACGCCGGGGGTCTTGCGCATCTCGGGGATGTCGGAAGGGTTGGGATAGCGGGCGATCTGGCACTCGTTGGCCTTCAGGCGGGCGAAGCGCACGGAGGGGTCGGGGGTGATGGAGAACACCAGCTGCCCCACCTTGGCCACCCGGTCCGGCTGGGCCTTGGCGCCCCAGAAATCGTGGAACGGGCGGAAGCGGATCAGGCTGTCCTTCTGGTATTGCACGAGCTGGAAGGGGCCGGTGCCGATCGGGTCGAGGTCGTAGGCATTGCGGTCGCCGTGGGCCTTGTCGATGCTGGCGGCGTATTCGGCCGAGGAAATCGCGAAGGACTGCATGGTGAGCGCCGGCACCAGCGGCGCATAGGGAGCCTTCAGGTCGAAGGCCACGGTGTAGTCGTCGATGCGGCGCAGGCCCTTCAGCGCGGAACCGATCAGCGAGTCGAACATGCCGTAGTGGCCGCCGCCCACCGCATGCCAGGGATTCTTCTCGTCCTGCATCCGCCCGAAGGTGAACAGCACGTCGTCGGCGTTGAACTCGCGGGTCGGCTTGAAGTTCTTGTTGGACTGCCACTTCACGCCGTGGCGCAGATGGAAGGTCACGGTCAGCCCGTCGGTCGAGACATCCCACGATTCGGCCAGCGCCGGGCGCAGATTGGCGGTGCCGGGCTGCATCTCCACCAGGCGGTCGGCCACCTGCTCGGACACGTCGAAGCTGGTGTTGGCGGTGGACAGCGCCGCGTTCAGCGCGTCGGGGCTGGCCTCGGTGCATACCACCAGGGTATCGGCAGCCAGGGCCGGGCGGGCGGCGAGAGCAAACAGGGCAGCCAACAGGGTGGCGTGCAGGGGGCGCAGCATCGGTCCCTCCGAATGCATGAAAGTCCCAGCTTTGCCCGCCGGCCGCGGCAGGTCAACGCCCGCGTTGCGCGGAGGCCCTCCCGCGAAATGCGGCAGGATTGCGGCAGACCCTCTCGACCTTGCCCCGGCGAGTCCCTATGCTCTTTTCTTGACAACAGTCTACGCCGACCTCCCGCGACGCCTTTTCGCAATGATCGGGAGCCGGAGCCGAGTTCGACGTCTGCGGCCCTGTGCGGAGGCAGACGATTGCAACGCCGCCGCGTCGTCACGCTCCCCGAAAAAGCGCCTCCCGGGAAACGTGGCCGGCCAGGCGGCCCAGGCAGAGGAAGCCCAGTCGTCCCGTGACCCAGCCTCGCATTCTGACCCTGACCGTCAACCCCACCGTGGACATCGCCTGCGACGCGGAAGTCGTCCGGCCGATCCACAAGGTGCGCACCAACACCGAAATGCAGGACCCGGGCGGCGGCGGCGTGAACGTCGCGCGCGTGGTCCACGAACTTGGCGGCAACGTCCTCGCGGTCATCATGGCCGGCGGCTTCCCCGGCCGCTTCCTGGAAGAGCTGCTCACCGAGGAATCCGTGCCCACCCGCGTGGTGCCGATCGCCGGACGCACCCGCATCAGCTACACCGTCAACGACCGCTCCTGCCATCAGGAATACCGCTTCGTCGCCGAGGGCCCGCAGGTCACCCGGAACGAATGGGAGGCCGCCCTGGCCGCGGTGGAGGAGGAACAGGCCGACTGGGTGGTCGGCTCCGGCAGCCTCGCCCCCGGCATGCCCGAGGACTTCTACGTGCACCTCGCCGAGCTGTGCGCGCGCAAGAAATGCCCCTTCGTGCTCGACACCTCCGGCGCCCCGCTGCACGCCGCCCTCGGCAAGGGCCTGGCGATGATCAAGCCGAGCCTCGGCGAGTTCGAGAGCCTCATCGGCCGCCCCCTGCGCCGTACCGATGACCTGGCGGAAAGCGCCATGAGCCTGGTCCGCTCCGGCGCCGCCGAACGCGTGGCCGTGACCTCCGGCCGCGAGGGCGCCATCCTCGCCTCGCGCAGGGGCATCTGCCGCCTGGCCCCCATCGAGGTGGAAGCCAAGTCGGCCGTCGGCGCCGGCGACAGCTTCACCGGCGCGATGGTGCTGGCCCTGGCCCGCGGCGCCTCCGACGAGGACGCCTTTGCCTGGGGCATGGCCGCCGGCGCCGCCGCCGTCATGCACACCGGCACCGCCCACCCCAAACGCGCCGACGTCGAACGCCTGCACGCCACCTTGCACGCCGCGTAACGCACCAAAAAGGCCAGGGCTCTGCCCTGGACCCGGCAGGGGGCGACGGCCCCCTGCACCTGCGATTCTTTAAGGTCCCGACGCTTTTTTCTTCGGCGCGCAGTGCCCAAAATTCCCGATTGAAATTGCAGGGTTTCCAGGCGCTCTGCGCCTTCTCGACGCCTCCACCCGCCTCCTTCCCATCCCAAAAACTCCAACAGTCAGCAAACTTAAAGTCGATGTTGGGCCGAAAGAGGACGATCTGCTCTCTGGAACGGGCCGCGCAATGCGGGCATTGCGGCTCGCTTTGTCGTGATGTCAAAAAAGTCAAACCTGACGAAAATCCAGCGCCAGATCCCCATGGCGCTTTGACGCCTTCATGATCTTCGCCTTGGGAAATCCGGACCTGGCGGAAGAAACGATCTGATTCTCGGCGTCCTGCGGCAGGCTCAGTCCAAGATAGATCGCGGCGATACAATCCTGCGTGATCGGGGACTTGTAGATAGTGTCTGCCGTTTCGTCGCTCCGCCACATCAGCCGCCATTCGTTCTCGCTTCTCCAGACATCGCTCTTCACAATGCTCATCCGGTTATAATAGCGGTCAAGCCGCGTCGCCCTCCGCTCAGTAACGCGGCCTTCCATCACGTCCTTTTCCTGTTTCATGAAGTCGTAAATATCCTCGGCGACGATGGGGCTGAAACTCCTGGCGTATTCCATCTGTGCCCACACGCCGCCCTCGTCGAACGGTTTGCCGTTCACCGCCGCGTGCTGTGCCAGAACGGCATTCTCCAGCGCCACAGTGTCGAACTCGATCGCTACACCGCGATGGCCATTCCCGTAGTGCCCCCACATGTACAGATTGTTCTTCGGATGTAGGCTCGGGCTCACGGCGCTAGTCGACAGGACGAATGTCGTCCGCCTGACCTTTTCTAGGTGTGCTTTCAACTCCTTGACCGTCTTGATCCAGCTTAGCGCCGTCACATGCGTCCTGAACCACCCCACATTCGCAGGATGATGCTCTTTCACATGCTGAATCAGCCGGGAGTAGTTATCGCCGAAGTCGGTCTCGAAGAAACAGTAGAGGTCGAACGGGTCATTCAAAAGTGACGTATGAATGAAGGCAATCTGCTGTTTCTCGATGACATCGAGCACGAAATCAGTCTTTCCGTAAAAACGGGTTACATACCGAGGAACGTCCATGCCTGTCCACGCTTTCCCGGGCATTTCGTCGAACCACATCGCAGCCAGAGCCCGTATTTGTAATGCGGTGCTCCCCGAAGTTCATCCGGGGGAAACCAGAGTCCTGGGGTTAGATTGGTTGAACATGGAAGCGGTGGCAACGGGTGAGCGACGGAGCGGCTCTTGGCCGCGGAGGCGCTCACCCGTTGCCGCAAGCCGCGCGGCATAGGCCTGCGGGGTCTGGTAGCCAAGGGCCGAGTGAGGCCGGGAGGCGTTGTAATCGGCCACCCATTCCGCCACCGCCGCGCGCGCCTAGTCGAGCCCGAAGAACAGCGTCTCGTTCAGCGTCGCTCGTTCAGCGCAGAAAATTCCCGCGCGACCCGCCTGCCTGAGAGAGAGGTGTCGACCACCGCAGCCAGACATTCCTTGGTGACATCGTCAAACACATTGAAGATGCGAAACCGCCGCCCCCAGACGAACTGGTCCTGCACGAAATCGACCGACTCGCGCGCGTTCGGCAGGCACGCAGTCAACAGCGGGGCCCGGGGGCCGCTCGCTTTCTTCCGCCCCCGCCGCCTGCGCACCGACAGCCCTTCTTCCCGATAAAGCCGGTAGGTCTTCTTGCGGTTCACCACATGCCCCTCCCGTCGCAGCAGGACATGCAAACGCCGGTATCCGAACCGGCGCCGCTCTCCGGCCAACTCCCGCAGGCGCTCGCGCAGCCCATCCTCTGTGGGACGCCGGTGGTGGTAGCGCGCCGAGGAACGATCAACTCCAAGCGCTGCACACGCCCGCCGCTCGCTCATCTCGTGATCTTCCACCAGATGCGCCACCGCCTCGCGCCGGGCGTCACCATTTTTCTGACAGCAGATCCTTCAGCGCAGCCTTGTCCAGCCCCGCCTCCGCCAGCAGCCGCTTCAGCTTGGTGTTCTCGTCTTCAAGCGCCTTTAGCCGCTTCGCCTCGGAGACCTCCTGGCCGCCAAACTTCGCCTTCCAGGCATAGAAGGTCGCACCGCTGATCCCATGCTGGCGGCATAAATCCGCTGTCTTCGCGCCCGTCTCCTGCTCGCGCAGAATCCCGATGATCTGCTCTTCCGTGAACTTCGATCTCTTCATCGTCCGGTCCTTCCTCTGGGCCAGACTCTAACCTCCCGTGGAGGAATTTTCGGGAGGCACCGCACCCATCCGCCTGCAAGATTAAACCTTGGTCGTTCTATTTTTTGGAAATCTAATGTGTTTTTGATCAAGCCTCGTGAGTAAGTCAATCAATTTGTTCTGAAGTATTGTCAGGCGTGAAGTAGCTTCTTTAAAATTACAGCTCAGCGCGGCCACGTCCGCTCGAATTGAATCAATTAAAGGATTCACTCCTTCGGCAAAAACCCTTAGAAAAGCGCCATACCCCATGCACTCTTGTCCCCGAGCACTGGTTGTAATGAGAGCCTCGCCAATCGCTCTTTGTTCACCTGCAAAAAGTCGAAATGACGGGGAAAATTCGTCCGTCCCCCATGTGTTGGAAATAGCATCCTGGAGGCACAAAAGGTCACGAGTCCTGTCGCTTTCTCCCAAGTCAATAAATTGAATCTCTCTTCTAACTATTTCTGTCCAGCACAGATATTGTCCAACAAGAAATGTTGTATTGTTGATTACATAAGCTTTCTCACGATCGTTGCCGTTGAGGAAATAAACCTGGATTAGCTGCCGCTTGAGGATGTTGTACAAGCGACTTTGTAAATCGTAGCACGATCTTGCAAGCGGCTCGATATAATTGGACATTTCCTTTTGTTGCTCATCCGCCACCTTAGTCCGCTCGTTCTCTATCTTTAATTGCTCAATATCCTTCGCATTTTTTGCCGATCGGTCAGAGATTCTTATTGAACTCAGGATCGTGCCGGCAGCCGTGGTCAAGGCAACCAACCCCGTAACAATCGCCACCCATAATTCGATTTTCATTCCTTTATTCTTTCCAATTTTGCCAAAAGAACACGATAATATTCACATGCCCTTTGGAGACTCGCCATATAGGACTTCCATTCTTAATCAAAAAAATAGCCCGAGATCGGTTCACTTGAAAAGTCTGCTTTTGTGCATAGCAAGGAGTGCCTGGACGACTAGAATGGGCGCACTGCCGACGGTCGCAATTCGGAAAAAAGCGCCTGCCCCCACCGCTCCGAATCCCCCGGCAGCAGCCCGGCCGATCAGCCCGGAGCCTTCGGCGCGAGCGTGACGCAGCTGCCGAGCATGCGCAGGATGTCCTCGATGGCCGCGGGCATCTGGCTTTCCCGCACGGTGAGGCTGTCCACCCACCGGCCGCCCGTCGTGTAGATCGCGAGTTCCAGATCCGCCCCGGCGCGCGCGGGAACGCAGACGACATCCTCCCCGGCCGCCTCGCGCCGTGCCATCGCGACGAACTCGCGGATTTCCTCCAGCCCGCCGACCTGCCCGCGCGCCTCCTCCACGAAATCGGCAATCTCCGCCCCGGCTTCGGAGAGCGAAACCAGCGACAGGGGAACACACCCCTTCGCCTGGAATACCTCGGAGCGCCAGCGCGCGAAGGCCGCCTCCCGTGCCGCCTCTTCGGGCGCCGTGTCGTCCTCCTCCGCCTCCCCCGGCGGTCCTTTGGAAACGATCTCCTCCCAGCTCGGAACCGCCCAGTCGATCCGCGCCCCGAGCAACACGCCGAACCCGGAAGCCGCCAGGTCGTCCCTGTCCGCGGGGGGCAGGCCCGCCGGTTCGCCGCCGGCGGCCATCTCGGTCAGCAGGCGCCGGACAGCGGTCGGCGCGAGCGCGGCAAGCGCCTCCGGCGCGCGCCAGCCGGAGAGAAAGCGCACGTCGTGGTTCGGAGCCAGGGCGCCGGCGGCCAGGAACCCGGCGGCAAGGTCCTCCGCATCCGGAACGTCCGCCGGCGGCAACGCAACCGGCAGCGCGACCAGTTCCGCCCAGCCGGACGGCCCCACCTCGGCGGCGCCGGCCAGATCGCACAAATCCGCCCGGAGTTCCTCGGCGCCCGCCTCGTCCATGGCGTCGCGCGCCTTCCGGACGGCCAGGTCGAGCACGTCGGCCCGCCCGGCCTCGATGCAGTCCTCGGCCAGTTCCTCGAAGGCGACCCGGTCGGGGTCCTCGTCCGCGTAGCCGTCGAGCAACTCGTCGGCGAGCGGCCCCGGCGCCCTGCCGAGGCGCGGCGTCGGCGGCGGCGCGAGCGCGAGGTCGACGCCAAGCGCTTCCAGGGCCGCGGCGCCGCCGAGAAACCCGGTGCGGTTGCGCCACGCCCGGCGTGCCTCCGGCGTGTCGGCGCGCCCCGCCATCCAGCGCCGGAACGCCGAGCGGTCGGCCCGCTGGACGAAGATCCGCACTCCCGCCTCGGCCAGTTCGGCGGCAACGGCGCGGGTCATCGCGTCGGTCAGGGCGAGGTCGGACTCGCCCGGCCGCAAGGTATCCAGGGTCTCCGCGTCGGGAAACACCGTGAACAGCACGGCGTCCAGCTCCGGGGCGAAATCCCGCGCCAGTGCGACGGCTTCGGCAATGGCGGCTTCGTAAGGGTCGGCAGAAGGCAACATGACAGCTTTCCCGCAGGGAAGCCGACCATACGCACCGCCGGAAGCACCGGCAATCGCCGCCGGGCTAGAGCAGATCGCGATCCGGCGGAATCGCCGGGGCGCGTGACTCTGCCCGGGGAAACAAAGAGCTAGAACATTTTCCGTGAGCCCGTGCGAACGGAAAATGCTCTAGGCAGGGAAGGGAGCCGCCCTGTAAGTATTGGGTTATGGTCACTCTCTATGTTGATGCCGATGCCTGCCCGGTGCGCGACGAGGCTGTCGGCTTTGCCGATCGGCATGGCTTGAAGGTGTATCTCGTGGCGAACGGCAGCCGGCCGCCGCCCCGCCCGCGCTCCCCGCACGCCGAAGTCGTCATCGTCGCGGAAGGGGCCGACAAGGCGGACGACTGGATCGCCGAACACATCGCCGCCGGCGACATCTGCGTGACGGCGGATATTCCCCTGGCGTCGCGCTGCCTCGCCGCCGGGGCCAAGGCCGTGTCGCCGCGCGGGCACCGGTGGAGCGAGGACAACATCGGCATGGCTCTCGCAGGCCGCGAGATTTCCCGGCACCTGCGCGAAATGGGCCAGGAAACACGCCACGCCCCGATGGCGCGCGACGACAAGTCCCGCTTTCTGGTGACGCTCGACGCCGCGTTGAACGAACGTCCGTCCGCGGCTCTTCTCCGCAAGCCGGATGGCGTCATGCCGGGCTGGAACGAATAAAGCCGTCGCCAGCCCCCCGGGCCGGGAAGGCACGCCCGCGCCTCCCCGACCGACGGATCAATTGGCGAATTACTTGATCGGGCAGCTCGCGCGGGAGAACAGCTTCCACTTCCCGCCGACCTTGTGCCAGACCTGCGTCACCTTGATGTAGGAATGGCCGATCGAGCCGTCCGGCATGATGTCGGCGCCGTCCCAGGTATGGCGGATCACGCCGATGCCGGGGCCGTACATCCGCACCATGACGTCGCTGAACACCAGGGTCTTGTAGTTCACCTTGCCGGCCAGGCTGTCGACGAACGACTTCTTGGTATCCACCTTGTGCCCGTCGGAGTGGGCGTAGATCACCTGGTCGTCGAGCAGGGCATTCAGGGTCTTGGCGTCGCCGTTGATGATGGCGACGCGCATCTTTTCCAGGATGCCGGTCAGGGTCGCCTCGTCCTTGGACATGTCCGCCGCGAAGGCGACCGAACTCGCCAGCGGCATCGCGACCGCGGCTCCCAGACCAGCCAGCAACAGCCGCCGATCACAGCGAACCGACACGTTCGACATCGAAATCCTCCCTCGTTTTTCCTCTCTCGGAACAACCGAGCTCGCCACGCTGCGTGCGGTGAAAAGCCAGGGGAGGTCACCGGAGTCGGCAGCGCACGGCACACCATTCCGGAGAGGTTACAATTTTATACGAAACGCAAATCCTCCACAAGGGCGAACCGGCCGGGCGGCCGCCGGTCCCGCCGGGCCGACCTCTCCCGCAAGCGCCGCGCCGCCGTCGTGGACCAGACCGCCGCCGCCTATATGCTCCAGGCCGCCC
>CALNAL010000371.1 GCA_937874445.1 uncultured Acetobacteraceae bacterium
GCTGCGAACAGCGGCAGTGTCGATGCCAGGAGAAGGTTGCGGCGTGTCGCGGGCGCCGCGAGAATCGAGGAGCCGTTCACCTTGTCGCAGTCCGCCATTGGGGTCTTCGTCCTTTTCTCGAGAATTCTATGATGGACGGCCCATTTTCCCGGGCCGATCCAATCGGCTCTCGGTGTCGCCGGATCGGGATTCGTTCTAGGGTGCCGGGTGCTGAAGCGCGGCGGCGTGCTCCTGCCGCCGGCGCCGAATCCAGGCCGGGTACCAGCACGAAAAGGCGGCCGCGCCGAGGAGGGAGGCGTAGTTGAGGATCTGATAGATCCAGTTGGGCAGCGCGAAATTTTCCATGTCGCCCCAGGAAAGCAGGGCGTCGAGCGTGAAGGTGGTCGCCCAGACCAAGGTGATGACGATGTTCGCGCGGATGAAGGCAGGCGTGTTCCGGATCTCGGGAGGGGCATGTTGGCGCGCATAGTCAAGGGTGAACGGCCGCCCGATCCCGAGGGTGAGCCACGCGCCGATGGCCAGGGTGGCGTTGGCGAGCACGCCCATGTGACGGATGGTCCACATGTCGCCGAAGGCCATCACGGCCACCGTGGCGTAGAGAAAGAATACCAGCCCGATCCAGAAGATGATCCCGCGCTGCAGCCCGGCCAGCCCCATGCCGATGCTCAGAACCAGGGCTACCACCAGTCCGATTTCGAGCCTCACAAGGCTGCCCTGGGCGATCGCCAGGAATGCGAGCCAGGGGGCGAAGCCTACCACGAGTTTAAGGAACATCATGACCCACGCCTCTGGCCAGTTATCGCGCCGGAAACGCAACGGAGTGCGGCAGGAACGCAACACTCGGCCGTCAAGCAGGATGGCTAAGGCGAGTTCGGCATGCGGGTACTCTGTGGTACCGGTTCCTGATCGTGATAGAGTACCGCCAAGTACCATGCAAGCAGAATCTCCCTTTCCCGCCGATACGGCAAACCGCATTCTCGACGCTGCCGGCTCGGTCTTTGCCGAACGAGGGCTCGCGGTCGCCACCACGCTGGCCATTGCCACGCGGGCGCACGTCTCCAAGCATACCCTCTACAAACTGTTCGGCAACAAGACCGGCCTGCTGCTGGCCCTGATCCTGCGTCGCGCCGAGCTCATGAAGGCGCCTCTGCTGCTTGCCGGGGCCCCCCGCAGCAAGGACGAGCTGGCTGCCGCGCTGCGCCTGTTCGGGACGACCTTCCTGCCGCTCATCTGCGCTCCCAACGTCGTGCGCGTGATGCGTCTCGCCATTGCCGATGCCGAACGTGCCCCCGAACTCGCCCGCCAGATGCAGGCACATGGCCGCGAACCCGTGGGACGGGCCATGCAGTCGTTGCTGCAGTCGGCCGCCGACAATGGAGTGATCCCACCCGGCCACGTCGCGGTCATGGTCGAGACCTATTTCGGCGTGCTTCAGGGCGGGGTGTCCATGCCCTTGTTGCTGGGGCTGCGCTCGGTGCCGAGGCGCAAGGAAATCGCCGAACGGGCCAGCCTCGCCACCCGCGCCGCCCTCGCTGTCGCGATGATGGAACCTTGAGGGAATGAGGCGCCCCTCGGCGGGGATGCACGCCCGCTATGGCTTCACCGGCCCGCGCTGATCGCCGGAGCGGCTGCCGGGAAGAGGCAGGCTATGCTAGGCTTGCCCTCGGCCCGGCTCTCTTGCCGGTGCTGCTTTGTGGAGCCGCCATGACCCGTCCCTTCCATCTGATGGCCAAGCCAACTGGATTCCGCTGCAATATCGCTTGCGACTACTGCTTCTACGCCGGCAAGGGGGAGGGGACCCTCAGGTCGCACCAGCCCCAGCGGCACATGGATGACGCCACGCTTGCGGCCTATGTCCGCAACTACATCGCCGCCAACCCAGCCTCGGAGATCGAGTTCGCGTGGCAGGGCGGCGAGCCGACGCTCGCGGGCATTCCCTTCTTCGAGAAGGCCCTCGCCCTTCAGGCGGCCCACGCCCATGGCAAGACCATCCGCAACGCGCTCCAGACCAACGGCCTGTTGATCGACGAGACCTGGGCGAAGTTCCTCGCCGAACATCACTTCCTGGTCGGGCTTTCGATCGACGGCCCGCCCGAATTGCATGACACCTACCGGCACGCGCGCACGGGCCGCGGCGTGAGCGGGGAGGTGCTGCGCGCCCTCGATCTGCTGAAAAAACATCGGGTAGAGTTCAATCTCCTCTCGGTGGTCAATTCCGTGACCGCCCGTCATCCGCTGGAAGTCTACCGCTACCTGACGCAGACGCTGGGAGCGGAATTCGTCCAGTTCATTCCTGCTGTGGAACGCATGGCGGCCGGCACGGAAAGCGGCGAGGTGCTCTACCCGCAGAGCGTGGACGCGACGGCGCGGGTGACGGAGTGGTCGGTTTCCGGCGAGGACTATGGACGTTTCTTGATCGCGGTTTTCGACGAATGGGTGCGCCATGACGTCGGCCGCGTCTTCGTCCAGCTCTTCGACAATGCTCTGGCGGCCTGGGTGGGGGAGCCGGTGAGCCTGTGCGTGATGCGCCCGAGCTGCGGCAGCGGGCTGGTGATCGAGATGAACGGCGATATCTACAGTTGCGACCATTACGTCTATGCCGGCAACCGCCTCGGCAACATCCGCCGTGACAGCCTCGCCGCGATGGTCTCGGGGCGCAAACAGAAGCTTTTCGGTCTGGCCAAGGCCGATCTGGCCGCGCCCTGCCGCGCCTGCGCCTGGCGCTTCGTCTGCCAGGGGGGATGCCCCAAGCACCGCATCCATCGCCTCGGCGACAAGTGGCACAACCATCTGTGCGAAGGTTACCAGGCGATCTTTTCGCACATGGACCCGTACATGCGCTTCATGGCCGAGCAGCTCGCCCGCCACAGCGCGCCCGCCGAAGTGATGGGCGTCGCGCCGATGATCGCCGCCGAGGCGCGCCAAGCGTGACGGCGAGACCCGCAAGGAAGGTGTTCTTCTTGCGAGCAAGAAGAACCAAGAAAGCTTGATTCGTTGAGGGCTCCGCGCCTGGGTCGGGCGCGGAGCTAAAGGGACGAAAGTCCTTTTTGCTTCTTTTTCCTTCAGGGAAAAGAAGACTTCCCGCTCGGGCCGGGTATTAGGCGGCGCGCCAGGCGATGCAGTCGATTTCGACCTTGGCGTCGACCACCATCGAGGAGACGACGCAGGAGCGGGCCGGCGGATTGGCGCCGAAATAATGCAGGAACACCTTGTTGAACGCGGCGAAGTCGCGGGGATCGTCGAGCCAGACGCCGCAGCGCACCACGTCCTCGGGGCCATATCCGGCCTCGGCGAGGATCGCCAGCAGGTTCTGGATGGCCTTGTGGGCCTGGGCGACGATGCCGCCCGCGATGATCTCGCCGCCTTCCATGGCCGTCTGGCCGGAGACGTGGAGCCACCCATCGGCGGCGACGGCGCGCGCAAACGGCAGATGCTGGCCTCCGGTTCCAGTGCCGCCTTCGGTGCCAAAACGCTTGATCGTCATTTCGTGTCGAGCCTCGATGTCTGGGGCCGGGCGCAAGCAGGCCCGGCGCACCCCTGTGGATGGCGTTGGTTGAGTTTTTTTGTCCGCTATAATGGATACATTGCCATTATAGCGGCGCTAAACACTTACGCGAGCCGAGCCGCTCCGGCAACTGATTCTGTCGAAAAGAGTGGAAAAGCACGGCATGGGCAGCAGCACTGCTTGCATGGCAGGGGAGAAAAGCGTTAGCTTCCATCCGAAATACAGATCATTTGTCCGTTATTTCGGACATCGTGGAACGGGCCAAGAAGCGGCCGCGCGCTGGATCGGACTCAGGCTGATCGAAAGGAGCGAAGCAGAATCATGGTCGAAAAAACTCTCCGGATGTCACGCCGTGGTTTCGGGGGAACGTTGATGGGCGCTGCGGCCTTGGCTGCCGCCTCGCGGGCCCACGCCCAGGCCCCGCAGGCCGCGAGTGCGATCAACATCGCCACCATCGGCGAGCCCGGGCCGCTCGACCCCACCCTGGTCACCTCCGACCTGATCAGCATCATCACCCAGCATATCTTCGAGACGCTCTACACCTTCGACGGCAGCTGGCAGATCCGCCCGCTGCTGGCCGAGGGCATGCCCGCCGTCTCCGAGGCGGCCAAAGTCTATTCCTTCAAGCTGCGTGCCGGCGTGCATTTCCATGACGGCTCGCCGATGGGCGCGAAGGACGTCGTTGCCTCGCTCCAGCGCTGGCTCGAAATCTCTCCGCGCGGCAAGCAGGTGGCCCCCTATGTCGATGCCCTCGCCGAGGTCGGGCCGCTCGAGGTCAAGCTGACCCTCAAGCGCCCCTATGCCCCGCTGCTGGCGCTGCTCGCGATGAACAACGGCGCCGCGGCGATCATGCCCGCCGCGCAGGCCGCCGCACGGGAGATGCTGAAGACCTATATCGGCACCGGTCCCTACCGGTTCGCCGAGCACAAGCCCGACCAGTACATCCGCCTGGCCCGCTTTGATGCCTATGCCTCGCCCGCGGGCAAGGCCGACGGCTATGCCGGCGAACGTCGTGCGCTGATCGGTGAGCTGCGCTTCGTGCCGGTGCCCAACCCCACCACCCGCGTCGATGGCGTGCTGGCCGGCCAGTACCAGTTTGCCGATTCGCTGCCCGCCGAGATGCTGGCGCGCCTGCACGGCCAGACGCAGGTGGCGCCCATCACTGTCAAGCCCTTCGGCTTCCCGCTGATGATCTTCAACAACAAGACCGGCCCGATGGCCAATCCGCTGCTGCGCCAGGCGGCGCAGGCGGCGCTGTCGTGCTCGGACATGCTGGCCGCCGCCTTCGGGGACCCGTCGTTCTTCGATGCGATCGGCTCGATCTACACCAAGGCCACGCCGTATTTCGATGCCCCGCCCAAGGGCGACTACAACGCGGCGGATGCCAAGCGTGCGGCCGCACTGCTCAAGCAGGCCGGCTATGCCAAGCAGCCGATCCGCATCATGACTTCCCAGCAGTACGACTTCCTCTACAAGATGAGCCTGGTCGCGCAGCAGAACCTGATGGATGCCGGCTTCAACGTTGATCTCCAGGTGCTCGACTGGGCGACGCTGCTGCAGAAGCGCGGCGATGCCAAGGCGTGGGAAGCCTTCTTCACCTACCACACCTTCGTTCCCGAGCCTTCGCTGATCACCATCTTCAACCCGGCCTATCCGGGCTGGTGGGACAACGCCGAGAAGGGGGCTGCGATGGATGCCTTCAACGGCGAGGCCGATCCCGTTCGCCGTGTGGCGGCCTGGAAGAAGCTCCAGGGGCTGTTCTTCTCGCAGGCCCCGGCGATCAAGGTGGGCGAATTCTACAATCTCGCCGCCCGCTCGGCCAAGCTGACCGGCTACACCGTCACGCCGTGGCCGTTCTTCTGGAACGTGCGGATCTGACGCGGCGCGGAGAGGTCTGAGGCGAAGAGGGGAGCGGACGGGCGTGCTGCGCTATCTCATGCGCCGCATCGGCGGGCTGATCGTCGTCATGCTGCTGGTGGCGGTGATCGTGTTCATCATCGCCCGGGTGGTCCCGGGCGATCCCGTCGCGGTGATGCTGGGCTCGTCGGCGACTCCGGCTGACGTCGCGGCACTGCGGACGCGGCTCGGTCTCGACCAGCCGCTGGTGGTGCAGTTCCTGATCTATCTCAGGCAGATCGTCACGGGCGATCTCGGGCAGTCGCTCTTCCTCAACCGGCCGGTGCTGCAGGCGATGGCCGACCGCGCCGAACTCACCGCGCTGCTCACGCTGATGTCGGCGGCCATCGCGACCCTGATCGGGGTTCCGGTGGGCGTGATCTCGGCGGTGCGGCGCGGCACGCTGCTCGACCAGGCGGCGACGGCGCTGTCGATGTTCGCCGCCTCGCTGCCGAGCTTCTGGGTGGGGCTGACGCTGATCGAGTATCTCGCGGTCAAGATGCCGTGGTTCCCCGTGGCCGGCTGGGGCGATCCGGGGGCGGGCTTCGGCGAGCACCTGCATCATCTGGTGTTGCCCGCCATCGCACTCGGCCTGCCCAACTCGGCGTTGATCATCCGCTTCACCCGCACGGCGATGCTCGACGTGCTGGGCGACGACTACGTGCGCACCGCCCGCGCCAAGGGCGTGGGGCCGATGGGCGTGGTGGTGCATCATGCCCTGCGCAACGCGCTGATCCCGGTGCTGACGGTGATCGGCCTCACGATCGCGACGCTGATCGGCGGTGCGATCGTCACCGAAACGGTGTTCGGCCTGCCCGGGGTGGGCAACCTGATCGTCTCGGCGGTGCTGCGCCGCGACTACCCGGTGATCCAGGGCTCGCTGCTGGTGATCTCGGGGATCTACGTGCTGATCAATCTGGCGGTCGATCTGCTCTACGCGCTGGTCGATCCGCGGGTGAGGTTCTGATGGCTGCCCCCCGCTCTCCCGCCCGTCAGTTGCTGGCGCGGCTGCTGCGTCGCCGGCTGGTGCTGTTCGCGCTGGTCGCGCTGGTGGTGGTGGTGGTCGCGGCGCTGTTTGCCCCCTGGCTCGCGCCCTACGCGCCGGGGCGGATGGACATTGCCCATCGCCTCGCCGCGCCCGCCGCGCGGCACTGGCTGGGCTCGGACGAGTTCGGCCGCGACACGCTGAGCCGCGTCCTGTTCGGTGCGCAGCAGTCGCTGCTGGTCGGCGCGCTGGTGGTGGTGCTGGCGACCGTGCTGGGCACTGCGCTGGGGCTGCTGGCGGGCTATGTCCGCCGGCTCGACGCGCCGCTGATGCGGCTGACCGACGCGCTGATGGCCTTTCCCGACATCCTGCTCGCCATTGCCCTGATGGCCGGGCTGGGGGCGTCGATGTTCAACGTCGTGCTGGCGCTGGGCATCGTCTACACCCCGCGCGTCGCCCGCATCGTGCGCGGTGCGGTGCTGGTGCTGCGCGAGCTGGCCTTCGTCGAGGCAGCGGAGGCGCTGGGGGCGGGCGATCTGCGCATCATGCTGGTGCATCTGCTGCCCAACCTGCTCTCGGCGCTGATCGTGCAGGGCACCTTCATTTTCGGCTATGCCATCCTGACCGAGGCGGCGCTGTCCTTTCTCGGCACCGGCGTGCCGCCGACCACGCCGACCTGGGGCAACATGATCGCCACCGCCCAGCAGTACATGGGCCAAGCCGACTGGCTGATCCTGGTTCCCGGAGGCGCGATCGTGCTGGTGGTGCTCTCGCTGCAGGTGCTCGGCGATGGACTGCGCGACGCCCTCGATCCCAAGCTGCAGAGGCTGCTGTGACCCTTCCCACCCTGATCCGTTCCGCCCGCGTCATCGATGGCTCCGGCGCCGCCTGGTTCGAGGGAGACGTCCTCGTCGAGGCCGGCCGTATCGCGGCGGTGGGGACCAATCTCTCCAGCGAGGGCTGCCGCGTGGTGGAGGCGGACGGGCGCTATCTCGCCCCGGGCTTCATCGACGCGCATTGCCATGACGACCTGATCGGCCTGCGCGAGCCCGGCCGGCCCGAGAAGATCGCCCAGGGCGTCACCACCGTGGTGGCCGGCAACTGCTCCTTCTCGCTCTATCCGGCGCTTCCGGCTTCGGCCGAGGCTCTGCGCCAGCATTTCTCGACCCTGCTGGGCGAGACCGCGCCGGAGGAGATCTTCGCCGATTTCGCCGCCTATCGCGCGGCGGTGGCGCGGCGGGGCTGCGCGCTGAATATCGTCTCGCAGGTGGGCCACGCGGCGCTGCGCCTGGCGGTGATGGGCTGGCAGAACCGCCCCGCCACTCCCGGGGAGACCGCCGCGATGCAGGCGCTGCTGGCCACCCAGCTGGCCCAGGGCGCGGTCGGGCTCTCGCTCGGCCTGGTCTATCCGCCGAGCGCCTTCGCCACGGAGGCGGAGCTGGTGGCGCTGGGCGAGACGGTGCGGGCCCATGGCGCGATCCTCTCGGCGCATGTGCGCAACTACGAATCCCATCTCCCCGAGGCGGGCGAGGAGTTCCTCGCGGTGCTGCGCCGCTCCGGCGCGGCGGGGCAGTTCTCCCATCTCCAGGCGGCCGGCCGGCCCAACTGGGGGCGCGTGCCGCAGGTGATTGCCGCGCTGGAGGCGGCCCGCGCCGCGGGGATCGACGTCGCCTTCGACATGTATCCCTATCCCGCCGGCTCCTCCTACATTCTTCAGCTGCTGCCCCCCGAGGCGCTGGAGGGCGGGCTGGACGCCCTGCGCGCCCGCCTCGCCGACCCCGCCGAGAACGCGCGTCTGCGTCGCTGGGTCGAGCAGGGGCCGGAGGACCCGGAGGCGGCACAGTCCAAGATTTCGCTGATCGGCTGGGGCAACGTGCTGATCTCGGCGGTGGGCGCGCCGGCGCTGAAGTCCTTCGAGGGGCGCCGCATGGACGCCGCGGCCGCCGAGGCGGGGCTCGCGCCTTTCGACCTGATGCGCCGCTTCATCGAGGAGGACGCGGGCCAGACCGGCATCGTCATGTTCCAGCTCGGCGAGGATGATCTGCGCGCCGCCTGCACCCATCCGCTGCACATGTTCTGCTCCGACGGCCTGCCGCGTCCCGGCACCAAGCCGCATCCGCGTGCCTGGGGCGCCTTCCCCCGCGTGCTCGGCAAGCTGGTGTGCGACGACGGCTGGTTCGGGCTGGAGGAGGCGGTGCGGCACATGACCTCGGCTCCGGCGCTGCGCTTCGGCATTCCCGATCGCGGCCTGGTGCGGCCGGGGATGGTGGCCGATCTGGTGCTGTTCGACGCCGATGCGTGCGACCTCGCCAGCTTCGAGAACCCGACGCAGCTGCCGCACGGCATCCGCATGGTGTGGGTCGCGGGCGAGGCGGTGCTGGAGGAGGGGCGTCCCACCGGCGCGCTGCCCGGCCGTGTGCTGGGCACCCCGCGGAGAGCGGCATGAGCGCGGACCCCCTGCTCGAGGTCGAGGGGCTCAAGACGCATTTCCACGTGGACGACGGCGTCGTCTGCCCGGTCGATGACGTCGGCTTTTCCATGTGCCGCGGCGAGACCCTGGCGCTGGTCGGCGAGAGCGGCTCGGGCAAGTCGGTGACCTCGCTGTCGATCATGCGCCTGCTGCCGCCGACAGGGTTCATCGCCGGGGGAAGCATCCGCTTCTTCGGCCGTGACGGCACGGCGCGTGACCTCGCCCGCCTCGACGAGCGGGCGATGCGGCGCATCCGCGGCAACGAGATCGGCATGATCTTCCAGGAGCCGATGACCTCGCTCAACCCGGTGCACAGCGTGGGCGCGCAGATCGCCGAGGTGTTGCGGCTGCACCGAGGGCTGGGCCGGCAGGCGGCTGCGGCTGAAGCGGTGGAGATGCTGGCCGCGGTGGGCATCGCCGACCCGGCGCGACGGACGCGGGAATATCCCCACCAGATGTCGGGGGGCATGCGTCAGCGGGTGATGATCGCCATGGCGCTGATCTGCCGTCCCGCCCTGCTGATCGCCGATGAGCCGACCACAGCCCTCGACGTCACCATCCAGGCGCAGATCCTGCGGGTGATGGCGGACATGCAGGCCGAGCTCGGCACCGGCATCCTGTTCATCACCCACAATCTCGGCGTGGTGGCCGAGATCGCCGACCGGGTGGCGGTGATGTATGCCGGCCGCGTGGTCGAACAGGGCGAGGTGCACGAGATCTTCGCCGCCCCGCGCCATCCCTACACGCGCGCGCTGATGGCCTCGATCCCCCGCCCCGACCTCAAGGCCCGCGTGGCCGGCGAGCGCCTCGCCGCCATTCCCGGCAATGTGCCGCTGGCCTCGGCGCTGCCGCCCGGCTGCGCCTTCGCCCCGCGCTGCCCGCTCGCCGTGTCAGCCTGCCGCGAGACGGTGCCCGAGCTGGCCGAGGCCGCGCCGGGCCACCGCACGCGCTGCCCGCGCTGGAGGGAAATGTGAGCGCGAAACTGCTCGAAGTCCGTGACCTGAAGAAGCACTTCCCTGCCGCGGGCGGGCGCCTGGTGCGCGCCGTCGAGGGGATGAGCTTCGATGTCGGCCGTGGCGAAGTGCTCGGCATGGTCGGCGAGAGCGGCTCGGGCAAGAGCACTGCCGGGCGCGCCGTGCTCGGCCTGATCGCTCCCACCTCCGGCAGCGTGCGCTTCGACGGCCAGGAGATCGCCGGCCTCTCCCGCCGGGCCCTGCGCCCGTTCCGCCGGCGCATGCAGATCGTCTTCCAGGACCCCTATGCCTCGCTCAACCCGCGCCGGCGGGTCTGCGACCTGATCGGCGAGGCGATGGTGATCCACCGCATCGGTACCTCTGCCGACCGGCGCGACCGGGTGGCGGCGCTGCTCGAGCGGGTGGGCCTGCCGGCCGACGCGATGGAGCGCTATCCCCACGAATTCTCCGGCGGCCAGCGCCAGCGCATCGGCATCGCCCGCGCGCTCGCGGTCGAGCCCGATTTCATCGTTGCCGACGAGCCGGTCTCCGCGCTCGACGTCTCGGTGCAGGCGCAGGTGGTCAACCTGCTGCAGGACCTGCAGCGCGATCTCGGCCTGGCGATCCTGTTCATCGCCCACGACCTTTCTGTGGTGAACTACATCTCCGACCGGGTGGCCGTGGTCTATCTCGGGCGGATCATGGAGATCGCCCCCGCCGACGAGCTGATGCGCGCCCCGCGCCATCCCTACACGCGCGCCCTGCTTGATGCGGCTCCGGTGCCCGACCCGGCCGCGCGGCGCACCCGTGCGCCGCTCGCGGGCGACATCCCGAGCCCCGCCGATCCGCCCTCGGGCTGCGTCTTCCGCACCCGCTGCCCACGCGCTGCCGGGGAGTGCGCGCAGCAGGTGCCCGAACTGGTGGAAGTTTCGCCCGGCCATGCCCGGGCCTGTCTGCGCGACGACCTTTGTTGAGGAGATTCTCCCATGAGTGCTGACATCGCGATCGGAGAGGATTCCCCTCTCGACGACCGTATCCGCGGCGTGCCGCCGGGAGGAGAGACTCGGCTCGAGGGGCTGCATCCGGCGGAGGGCGTCATCGCCCTGCCGGTGCTGACCCTGAGCCTGCCCGACTACGAGCGCAACCGCGACGCGATGATGCGCTACGTGCGCGAGCAGGGGGTGGCGATCGCGCCCCATGCCAAGACGCCCACCGCCCCCGTGATCGCCGCCGATCTGCTCGCCGCCGGGGCCTGGGGCACCACGGTCGCCGACATCCGCCAGGCGACGGTGATGGCCCGTGCCGGACTCACCCGGCTGATCCTCGCCAACGGCGTGGGGGGACGCGGGGGGGCGAGGCGCCTGGCCGCCTTCATCGCCGCCTACCCGGATGTCGAGCTGTATCTCTTCGTCGATTCCGCGGCGACGGCCGGGGCGCTGGCTCAGGTCTGGCAGGCGACACCGGCCCTGCCGCCGCTGCGCGTGCTGGTCGAGGTCGGCGCGGCCCGCGGCGGCGCGCGCGATCTGGCGGCGGCCGAGGCGGTGATCGCCACGGTCCAGGCCTCTGCCGGGCGGCTCGTGCTTGCCGGCGCGGCCGCCTACGAGGGGGCAGTCTCCGAGGCGACCCCCGAACGCACCGCGGAGGTCCAGGCCGGGCTGCTCACCCTTGCCGGGCGCGTGCTCGTCCGGGTGCGGCAGACCACCGGCGACCGGCGGCCTCTCGTGCTGACGGCCGGCGGCTCGGTCTATTTCGACCGTGTGGTTTCTTCCCTCCGCCCGGTGGCGCTGGCCGACGGCGCGACCACGCTGGTGCTGCGCAGCGGCGCGATCTTCTACGAGGATCACGGCACCTACCGCCACCACCTCGCGGAGATGGATGCGCGCGGCGGCTTCCAGGTGGACGGCCGCACCAGCCCCTCCTCGGCGGTGTTCCGCCCGACGATGCGGGTGTGGGCCGAGGTGCTCTCCTGCCCCGAGCCGGGGCTGGCGATCTGCGGCATGGGCAAGCGCGACGTTTCCTTCGACGAGGGCCTGCCGGTCGCCCTCGAGCGCTATCGCGACGGCGCGGGCCCGGTCGATCTCACCGGCACGGTGCGCCTGACCCAGCTCAACGACCAGCACGGCTTCCTCGCCCTCGGGGCGGGGGCCGACATCTGCGTGGGCGACGTGGTGGCGTTCGGGCTGTCGCATCCCTGCACCGCCTTCCAGCTCTACCGCCAGGTGCTCGGCCTCGACGCGAACGGACGGGTGAGCCGGGTCATTCCGACCTTCTTCGGCTAGAGGGGGGCGCGATCCGGCGGGTGCTTCTTTTTCCTCCGAAAAAGAAGCAAAACGATTCCCGCCGGCTGGGCCCATTCCCTCCCCCGGCGGACCGGCACGGA
Source organism: uncultured Acetobacteraceae bacterium (assembly GCA_937874445.1). Classification (GTDB taxonomy): domain Bacteria; phylum Pseudomonadota; class Alphaproteobacteria; order Acetobacterales; family Acetobacteraceae; genus Rhodovastum. Next base: position 12,190 of record CALNAL010000371.1, read on the forward strand.
CGTAAGGAGAGACGGTTGGACCAACAGACGGAACAGGCAGGCGCGCGGCGCACGCGGGGGCTCGACCGGGCCTTCGAGATCCTCGAGTTCCTGCGTGCCCATGCCCAGCCGCTGCGTCCCAACGAGATCGCCGGGGCCATCGGCGCACCGCGGTCCTCGGTCTACGAGCTGGTCAACCTGCTGCTGTGTCACGGCATGCTGGAATACAGCGGCGGCGACGGACGGGTGTTCCTCGGGCGGCGCCTGTTCTTCCTCGGCAACGCCTACGCCAAGCGCCTCGACCTGTTCCGCGAGGCAGAGGAGCTGCTGGTCCGCCTGGCCGAGACCACCGGCGAGACCTCCCAGCTCTGCATGCTGGAAGGCGACAAATACCTGGTGGCGATGATGCACGAGGGGATTCGCCCCTTTCGCATCTCCTCCGACGTCGGCGAGAAGGTGCCGATCCCGTGGACCGCCTCGGGACGGCTGCTGGTGGGCGATCTCAGCGACGAGGGCATTCTCGATTTCATTCCCGCCCGCGATTTCGTGCTGCCCGACGGGGGCTCGATGGACCCGAAACTGTTCCTCGCCGAGGTCCGTGCCGCCTGTGCCGCGGGTTTTTTCACCTTCAACAGCGTGGTGGCCGATTTCACCCACTGCCTGGCCGTGCCGGTGCGCCAGGCCGACGGGCGCTGCATCGCCACCCTCTGCCTGACCACGCCCCGCGAGGACGGGGTGCGCAACCGGCAGAGCTATCTCGCCCATCTCGGCGAGGCCGCCGCGGATCTCTCGGGACGGTTGGGCTTTCATCCCTCCGCCTGTCTCTCCCGCCCCGCGAGGCGGGACGCCGGCAGGGTCTGAGGGCTTTCAAAAACAGGGACTTCGGGAAGGCAACGACACCGTCTCGGCTGTTTCGGCGCGAGGTTGCGGGGGAGGGGAGGCGTTCCCATATCGGGCGCCGGGACCTTCCCGGGTTGACCCCCGATTTTTTCCAAGGACACCTCGCGGTGAACATTGTCACGCCTGCCGATCCTGCCTCTGCCGCTGCCAGCCAGGGCCGTCCCACCCGCGAGGAGGCGGAGGCGGCCGTGCGCACCCTGCTGCGCTGGGCCGGGGATGACCCCGGGCGGGAGGGGCTGCGCGGCACTCCCGAGAGGGTGGTGCGGTCATACGAGGAGTTCTTCGCCGGCTATGCCATCGATCCGGTGACGCTGCTGGAGCGCACCTTCGAGGAGATCGATGGGTACGACGAGATCGTGCTCCTGCGCGACATCCGCCTGGAGAGCTATTGCGAGCACCACATGGTGCCGATTCTCGGCCGGGCCCATGTGGCCTATCTGCCGCGCCGGCGGGTGGTGGGCATCAGCAAGCTGGCCCGCGTGGTCGAGGCCTATGCCAAGCGGCTGCAGATCCAGGAGAAGCTGACCTCGCAGATCGCCAACACCATCAACGACGTGCTGCAGCCGCGCGGGGTGGCGGTGATCATCGAGGCGCAGCACCAGTGCATGACCACGCGCGGCATCCACAAGCCGGGGGTCTCGATGGTGACCAGCCGCATGCTGGGGGCCTTCCGCAACGACCCCAGCACGCGCCGCGAGTTTCTCGCCATGGTCGGCTGGTCGCGTCCCACCGAGGCGGAGTAGCCGCGGGCCGCACCTTTCAGCCGGGAAGAAAAGGGAAGGAAGGCTTCTTTTTCCTGAAGGAAAAAGAAGCAAAAAGGACTTTTTCCCATTTGGCTCCGCGGCTGACACAGGCGCGGAGCCTTAACGAATAAAGCTTTCCTGGTTCTCCTTTCTCGAAAGGAGAACACCTTGCCTTACCTTGCTGGCCCCGCTCAGCCGTGGCCGCCGACCCCTTCCGGCTCGGCGGCGGGCGGAGGCGGCGGTTCCGTGCCGGGCACGCGGTGGCTGGTCCAGGGGCTGTCGATCGCCAGCTCGTCGAAGCGGGCCTTGATCCGCAGGTTCAGCTCGCGCGCCACCGCCCAGCGCTGGGCGGGGGTGGTCTTGAGGCGCGTGCGCAGCACCAGCGCGGAATCGAGGAACTTGTCCACGCCCATCACGTCGAGATCGTCGCGGATGGCATGGTGCCAGCGGGGCTCGGCGCGCATTTCCTGGGCCACCTCGCGCAGCACCTTGCCCACATGCACCGGGTCCTCGTTGTAGCCGATGCTGACATCGACCACCGCATAGCCGAAGTCGCGCGTCTGGTTGGTCACGGTGGTGACGGCGCTGAAGGGGATGATGTGTACCGAGCCGTCCAGCGCGCGCAGCCGGATGGTGCGGATGGACAGGTTCTCCACCGTGCCGGAGAGCCCGCCCAGGCTCACCACGTCGCCCACCTGCATGGCGTTTTCCAGCAGCAGGAACAGGCCGGTGATGATGTCCTGCACGAGTTTCTGCGAGCCGAAGCCGATGGCCAGGCCGATGACGCCGGCGCCGGCCAGCAGGGGGGCGATGTTGACGCCGATCTCGCTGAGGATCATCAGCCCGGCGACGATGCAGATGCCGCCGAACAGCGTGGTGCGCAGCATCGGCAGCAGCGTGCGCAGCCGGGCCGAGCGCATCGCCTGATCGTGGCTGAGCCGCTCCAGGTGGCGCTGCATGGCCGCGTTGGCCAGCTCCCAGACCAGCAGGGCGAAGACCAGGGTCGCGCCGATGGTGGTCAGCGCTCCCAGGACCCGTTCGCCCAGGCCCCCGTTGGAGAACCAGGAGAACGCGTCGAACCCCCATGCCTCGGCGAGGGTCACCAGGGCCATCGCCGTGATGAGGACGGCGATCAGCGCCCGCCCGATCGGCTGGTAGGCCCGGATGCGCGCTTCCAGTCCGGGGTGTTGCAGCGTGGTTTCCGGCGAGAAGCTCAGGGCCCGGTCGAAGGCGCTCTGTGCGAGAACCGTCAGCATGCGCGCCAGGGTGCCGATGACGGCGGCGGCGGCGACCACGCGCAGCAGGCGTCCGAAGCCGTCGGGGATGTCGAGCGCCCACACTCCCCACAGCGCGATCAGGTAGAAGATGGCGAGGATGTGCCAGACCCCGCCCAGCCGGTTGCGCAGCCGGGCGACGGCGCGCGCGTCTTCCGCGCCGACCCGCAGCCGTGCCGCGACGGCGCCCCGGCTCTGGGCGATGACCACCACCAGGCACCCGGTCACACCCAGCCCGATCAGCTTCATCAGGGCCTCGTAGGCGATCCAGTAGAGGCCGAACAGCAGCCCGATCTCCGCCGCGGCGTAGCCGAAGACGGCCAGGGCGGCGATGCGGCGGGTCCAGTGCAGGAGGTAGAGGGCGCCCTCCTCGGAGACCCGGATCAGACGCAGCTGCGGCAGGCCCGGCGCGACCAGCAGGCGCACCAGCGCGACCAGGCCGCGCCAGCCGGCATAGGCATGGGCCACGCCCAGCATCACCAGGCGGACGGTGTATCCGTCGGCCAACTGGCTGCCGCTGTCTCTTATACACATCTCCGAGCCCACGAGACATGCGCAGAGCGCGTATGCC
>CALNAL010000372.1 GCA_937874445.1 uncultured Acetobacteraceae bacterium
TACGACCCGGTGGGGGCCACGCTCCTGCCCGCCATGCCCCCGGGTGAGAAAGGCGCCGCGCCGCCGTGGCCGCGGGCGCCCAGGTGCTGGTGATGGACGACGGGCTGCAGAATCCGACCCTGGCCAAGGACCTCTCCCTGCTGGTGATCGACGGGGCAAGCGGCTTCGGCAACGGGCGCCTGATCCCCGCCGGGCCCCTGCGTGAGCCGGTGGCCGCCGCTGCCGCCCGCTGCCGGGCCGCGGTGCTGATCGGCGAGGACCGAGCCGGTGCCCGTGCCCTGCTGCCGTCGGGCCTGCCCGTGCTGCGGGCGCGGCTGGTACAACGCGAGGTGGAACCGCTCGTGGGCAGCCGTGCCTTCGCCTTCGCCGGTATCGGGCTGCCGGACAAGTTCTTCGCCGGCCTGCGCACGGCCGGGGTCGATCTGGCCGGCACATGGGCTTTCCCCGACCACCACCCCTATACCGCGGCAGAAATCTCCGAGGTGCGCGCCCGGGCCCAGGCTCTCGGTGCCGTGCCGGTAACCACCCCCAAGGACGCTGCCCGCCTCTCGCCGGAGCTGCGTGCAGGGATGCGGGTGGTCGGCGTCGCCCTGGCGTGGGAAGATGAGGCAGCTCTGGCTGCCCTGCTGGCAAAGGTGGAATGAGCTCCCATCCCCTGCAATTCCGTCTCGAAGCCTGGGTGGCCCGCGGAGCCTTGGCCCTTCTGCGCGCGCTCGGTCCGGCTCGGGCCTCGGCGCTGGGTGGGGCAATAGCGCGGAGCATCGGCCCGTGGCTGCCAGTCTCGCGCGTTGCCGACATCAACCTGCGTTACTGTCTGCCCGAACTCGACATCGCCGCGCGCCGACGCATCATACACGGGGTGTGGGACAGTCTGGGCCGCACCGCTGCCGAGCTGCCCCATGCCGCCGACCTCGAACTCACCGCCGAAGGCCCCGGCTTCGAGGTGGTGGGCCGCGAGGTGCTGGAGGCCTGCCGCGATGCGGGCGGACCGGTCATTCTGTTCTCCGGGCATATCGCCTGCTGGGAGATCCTGCCTCGCGTGTTGCGCGAAGCCGGCATGCCGATGGCGAGCTTCTACCGCGCCGCCACCAACCCGGCGGTCGATGCGCTGATCGCCGCGGAACGGCAGCGGACTTCGGGCGCAGGCGTGCCGCTGTTCGCCAAGGGCACCAAGGGGGCACGGGCGGCCCTGGCCTATCTGGCGCGCGGCGGCCGGGTGGGGATGCTGGTGGACCAGAAAATGAACGACGGCATCGCGGCGCGCCTGTTTGGCCACCCGGCGATGACGGCCGCCGCCGCCGCCACCCTGGCACTGCGACTGAAGTGTCCGCTGGTGCCGGGGCATGTCGAGCGGCTGGGTCCGGCGCGGCTGCGCATCGTGGTGGAGCCTCCCCTGCCGCACCCGGCAAGCGGCGACCTCCACGCGGACGTGGCCACCCTGACCCAGGCGATGAACGACTGCCTGGAACGCTGGATCCGCGCGCGACCACAGGAGTGGCTCTGGCTGCACCGGCGTTTTCCACTAGACGTCTACCGGGGCTGAGACTCCTCCACGTTCATCGCGTGTCGCGGTCTGGGGAGTGGCCCGGGAAGGAAAAGCGCCTTTCCTGCCGTCTCACCGATGGCACGAGAGTCGCCCCCGACGAGATCCTCGTGTCATGCGCATCGGGTCGCGGACGCGAGTGCGGTGCGTACCCGTCCTCCCGGCGAGGCCCCTGGCAAGGCCGCTGCCCGGGTTGCCAGCCCAAGCAGCTCCTGGAGATCGACGCCGGTCTCCACGCCCATGCGCTGGAACATCCACACCACGTCCTCGGTGGCCACGTTGCCTGTAGCCCCCGGAGCGAACGGACAACCGCCCAGGCCACCAAAGGCCGCGTCGAAGCATTCCAGCCCCGCCTGCCAGGCTGCGCTGACATTGGCCAGCCCCAGTCCGTAGGTGTCGTGGCCATGGAAGGCGAAGCGCGTCGTCCCCCCCCAGCGGCGCAGGCACTCCCGTACCAGGGAGCCGACCTGCTCGGGCTCGGCACGACCGGTGGTGTCGCACAGGCCGACCTCCACGTCGGGGCGGAAGGCCAGCATCTGGGCCAACCGCTCGAGCACCAGCCCGGCGTCCATCCGCCCGTCGAAGGGACAGTCGAAGGTGGTGGCGACATTGAGACGAATGGCAATGCCGGCCGGCAGGGTCTGCAGCACGGCACCGTATTCGGCAATCGAGACCGCAGTGTCGCGGCGCACGTTGGAACGGTTGTGCGCGTCGGAGGCGGAGATGACATAGACGAGGTGGCGTGCTCCGGCCGCCAGTGCATCGGCGACACCGCGCGCGTTGGGCACCAGTACCTGCGCATCCAGCCTCGGAAGGGCGGCGGTGCGGCGCAGCACCTCGCCGGTGTCAGCCATCTGGGGCACCGCCTTGGGGTTGACGAAGGAGCCCAGCTCGATGCGGTGCAACCCCGCCGCGTTGGCCTGGGTGATGAAGGCCACCTTCTCCTCGGAGGGAATGAAGGGACCGATGGGCTGGAAGCCGTCGCGCGGGGCGACTTCGACGAGGGTGACGCGGCGGTTCACAGCGCCCCCTCCTGGCGCAGGGCGGCATAGCGCTCGGGCGTGTAGCCGAGCAGGCCGCACAGCACCGCTTCGGTGTCGGCGCCGAGAGCCGGGCCGCAGGAGCGCGGTGCGTCGGGCACATGGTCCATCTTCGGCACCACTCCGGGGTGCAGCACCGGGCCGAGCTGCGGATCCTCCACCTCCTGGACCATCTTGCGGGCGCGGAACTGCGCGTCGGCAGCAATGTCGGCGATGGTGTAGGCGCGGGTATGGGGAATATCGGCTTCCTGCAGCTTTGCCTCCAGCACATCGGCATCGAGGCCGGCACTCCAGGCAGCGATGATCTTGTCGAGCGCCGCGGCATGCGCACAGCGCGCTTGGTTGCCGGCATACTCGGGCTGGTCGGCCAACCCGGGCTGACCCATCAACGCGCAGAGCTTGTGGAACAGCGGATCGGAATTGGCTGCGATCAGCATCCATACACCGTCGTGCGAGCGGTAGGCGTTGGTCGGCGCGGCAGTGGCGATGCCGCCGCCAGTGGGCTGGCGGATAGTGCCGAGGGTGGAATACTCGGGCAGTGAGCCCTCGAGCAGGCTGAGCACCGATTCGCTCAGCGCCACATCGACCTCACCGCCTCTGCCAGTGCGGGTCCGCCGCAGCAGACCGGCCACCACGCCGAGCGCGGCATAGATGCCGGCTACCGAATCACCGATGCTGATGCCGCAGCGCACCGGCGGCAGGTCGGTCGTGCCGGGGGGATGATTGGTCAGGTAGCGCAGACCGCCGATCGCCTCGCCGATCACGCCGAAGGCCGCCTGGTCTCGCCCCGGCCCATCCTGGCCGTAGCCGGAGATGTGGGCGATCACCAGTTCGGGGCGAACCTGATGCAGCACCTCGTCGGAAAAACCCATCTTCGCGAGCTGGCCGGGACGGAAGTTCTCCACCAGTGCGTCACAGCGGCGCACCAGATCGAGCACGATCGCCTTGGCGCCGGGATTCTTGAGGTTGAGAGTGATGCACTGCTTGTTGCGGGCATGCACGCTCCACCACGGGGCGGACCCCTTGTAGCGTGCCCCCCACTGGCGCACCGGATCGCCGGCGGGTGGCTCGACCTTGATGACCTCGGCCCCGAGATCGCCGAGCAGGCGGGTGGCGAAGGGAGCAGCCACGTAATGGCCCAGTTCCAGCACTCTCACCCCCGCCAGGGGCGGCGCGTACGGTCCGCTCACGATATCTCCTCCTCCAGAATCTGGCCCTGTGCATCCAGGGACGTTGTTACGGCACACAGTCTGGAAGATGCGGCGCGGGACGCCATTCCTCTTTCGGCAAGAGAGGTTTCGTCGGAGCCGAACGTCGAAGGCCGAAGGCCGGGGCTACTCCGGGAGCGGGCGGGTCAGATGGGCGATCAGAATCCGCGCGGCGGCCGACAGGGTTGCCGGGTCGCGCGTGACTAGCACCAGCTCGCGTGCCGCCCAGTCCTCGGCCAGCGGACACACCGCGATGCGCAGGAGACCGACATAGGGTCCGGCTGCCGCCGCCGGCAGAATGGCCACGCCGAGCCCGGCCTCCACCATCCGGCGCACGCCGTCGAACCCCGAGACGTTGACACGTTCGTTCAGCGAAAAGCCGAGGGCGGATGCCTTCTGCCGGTAGAGCCGCTGCAGCGCCGTCTCGCCAGACTGGCCGACAAAGGGCACGCCCCGCAGGTCGGCCAAGCGAATCTCGGCACGCCCGGACAGTGGATGTCCGAGCGGGAGCACCACCACCAGCCGATCCTCCCGCCAGGGACGCACGTGCAGGCCGGGAGCATGCCCGGAAGCGGGCAGGGTGCCGGAAATCAGGCCGATGTCGGCAACCGCGGTCTGCACCGCGTGCAGGATCTCCTCGCTGTAGCGCTCCTCCAGGATCAGACGAATGCCGGGGTGCGCGGGCAGGAAGCCTGCCAGAGTTTCGGGCAGCACGCCGGAAACGGCCGACATGTTGGCATAGAGGCGCACCTGGCCACGCTCGCCGGAGGCAAAGGCCTCCATGTCAGACCCGATGCGGTCGAGCAGATCGAACAACGTGTCGAGATGGCGCATCAGCACCTCGCCAGCGGCAGTGGGCGAAACGCCGCGGTCGTGGCGATGCAGCAACGGAGTGCCCAGGCGCAGCTCCATCTCGGCGATACGGCGACTGGCCGCCGAAAGCGCGATGGCCTCGCGGATCGCCGCCCTGGCGAGACTGCGCTCCTCTACCGCGGCCCGGAACAGGCGCAGGCTGGTGGGGTCCAGCCGTCGCGCTGCCGCGACGATGCCGCGCCGTGCGGAGAAAGAAGCCTCCGGCCGTCGGATGGCACACATCAGCAGCTCCCGATCACCGACTCCGTGCCCGGCGGAGAGATCCGACCCAACCAGGCGAGCGCCCCCTCGGCAGCAGTCCGCCCGGTGGCCAGACAGGCCTGCAGCAGATATCCACCGGTCGGGGCCTCCCAGTCCAGCATCTCGCCGGCGGCGAACACGCCGGGGCGTGCCCGCAGCATGAAGCGGGCATCCAATGCCGGAAACATCAGCCCGCCCGCCGAGGAGATCGCCCGCGCAAGCGAGGCCGGGGCCTCCAGCCGCAGGGGCAGCGCCTTGACCAGTGCCACGAGGTCAGGGGGGGCGCCGGCGTGCAGCGCCTCCTGCACCAGACCGATCGCCACCGGCGCCAGACCCGCTCGCTTACGCAGGAAACTGGAAAGACTCGCCCCGCCGCGTGGACCGGAGAGGCGGGCGGACAAGGTCGCGGCATCGAAGTCAGGGCGCAAGTCAAGGTGGGCGACGACCGGGCCGGCGGCGGCGATTGCGTCACGCAAGGATGCGGACAACGCATAGACCACCCCGCCTTCCAGGCCCCCCGCCGTCACCATGGCCTCGCCGCGCACCGTGCGCCCGGCAAAGCTGAGCGCGATGCGCTTAAGGGGGGTGCCCTCGAAGCGATGACGGAACACCGGGCTCCACCCCACACGAAAGCCGCAGTTGGCCGGTTGCCAGGGCGCCACAGGCACGCCAGCCAGCAGCGCGGGCCAGGTGCCGTCCGAGCCCAGACGCGGCCAGGAAGCCCCTCCGAGGGCCAGCACCGTCGCGGCGGAGCGGAAGGTAAAGGCACCTTGCGGACCGAGCAGACGCAAGGAGCCGGTGGCGTCCCAGCCCTGCCAGGTGGTGCGAGGATGCAGGATCACTCCCTGCCCGGCCAGGCGACGCAGCCAGGCACGCAGGAGCGGCGTCGCCTTCAGGGCGGCAGGAAAGACGCGGCCGGAACTGCCCACGAAAGTCTCGACCCCGAGGCTTGCCGCCCAGGCCCGCAGCGCCTCGGGGGGGAAGGCGCGGATCGCCGCCTCCAGTGCGGGGCGGGCAGGGCCGTAGTGCGCCAGGAAGGCCTCCAGCGGGCCGGCGTGGGTAAGGTTGAGCCCTCCGATCCCGGCAATCAGCAGTTTGCGCGCCGGGGTGGGCATACGCTCGAAGACCACCACCGGGCGTCCGGCGGCGGCAAGAGTTTCGGCGGCCATCAGTCCGGCAGGGCCGGCGCCGATGACCGCCACCGGGGCGGGATCGTCCTGTGCCATGGCACTTCTTATATTGCTGTTGATCCGCAGGCGGCAGGGTGCCTAATGCAGGGCGATCCCACGACCAGCAGGCAGGTCATGCCGCATCCTTCCGCATCCAACCGTTCCGTCCCTGTCATCGGCATCATGTGCCACGAGAAGGGTGATGGCGCCGAGCGCGTGCTGGCCACGTTCGCCCTCGGACTGCGAGCCGCGGGAAGGGATGCCGGCGGCCTGGTGCAACGCTCGTTGCGCGATGCCGAGGGACGGCGGGCCGGAGTGGAGCTGATCGACATTCGCACCGGCGACGCCTTCCGCATCTCCCAGGAACTCGGTGCCGGCTCGACGGCCTGCTCGCTGGATACCCAGGGGCTGGCGGAAGCCAGCATGGTGCTGCGCCGCGAGATCGAGGCCGGGGTGGCGCTGCTGGTGGTCAACCAGTTCGGCGAAACGGAAAGCGCCGGAGGCGGACTGGTGGCGGAAACCTTCGAGGCGATCAGCCGGGGGATTCCCCTGCTGACCTCGGTTGCCACTTGCCACCTCGCCGCATGGGAGGCGATGACCGAAGGCGCTGGGGAAAAGCTTGCCCCCACCCCCGAGGCGCTGCAACGCTGGTGGAAAAGCGTGGCCGGATAGTTTTTATACGGGCTCGGCTCGGATTACGGAACGGTCTGTCCGATTTATTCCAGACCATATAGGGTGCTCCGCGCCGTGAACCATCCGGCACAGGAGGCCCTGAATGCTGCTTGCGTTTTCCGCAGTTGTGACTGCGGTGGTCATCTATTGCATGATCAAACGATACGAGACTCGCCTGATCCTCGTCGTGGCGGGGTTCGCGCTGGCGCTTGCCTCTGGCCAGATCATGGCGCCCTTCCATGCCTTCTCGGCCGCCATGAAAGAGAACGTGCTGTTCGAGGCGATCATTTCCGTCATGGGCTTCACTATGGTGATGAAGCTGACGGAATGCGACCAACACCTCATCCAGGCCCTGGTGCGTCCCTTGCGGCGAGTCGGACCTTTTCTGGTGCCGGGCGCCACGCTGGTGACGTTCTTCATCAACACCTCGATCACCAGCTCGGCGGGGTGCTCGGCGGCCGTGGGCTCCATCCTGATCCCGATCATGCTGGCCGCGGGCATTGCCCCGCCTATCGCCGCGGCCGCCATCTACATGGCCACCTACGGCGCCATCCTCAATCCGGGCTACGCGCAGGTCGCCATTGTTTCTCAGGTCGCCAAGGTGCCGAACATGGAGGTGGTGTCCAACCACTTCGTGCCCATGCTGGTGACGCAGGGGGTCGGCATCATCTCGCTGTTCGTCGTGGCCTGGCTCCTCAAGGAGAACAAGGGCTACGAGCTGCCCGACGCGAAGAAACTGCCGGACAACTTCAAGGTGAACCCCGTCAAGGCGATCGTGCCGCTGATCCCGCTGGCACTGCTGGTGCTCGGCAACTTCCAGGTGATCCCGGCGTTCAAGCAGCTTGCCATCTCGCATGCCATGATCATCGGCTGCGTCTGCGCCTTCGCTGTGACGTGGGTGAGCCCCCAGCAGATCTCCAAGGAATTCTGGAAGGGGGCGGGCAATGCGTTCGGGCATGTCTTCGGCATCATCATCAGCGCATTGGTGTTCGTGGCAGGACTGAAGACCTCTGGGGCCATCGACGCGATGACCTCGGCAATGATCCGCTCGCCCGACCTGGCACGGCTCAGCTCGGCAGTAGGGCCGTTCGTGCTCGGGGTGATCTGCGGCTCGGGTGATGCCGCGGCGGTAGCCTTCAACCGTGCCGTAACGCCGGAGGCAGCGCAGTTCGGGTTGTCGGCTCTGAACATGGGCAGCGTGGCCGCCATCGCCGGGGCGCTGGGACGCAGCATGTCTCCAGTGGCCGGCGGGATGATCATCTGCTCGACGCTGGCCGGCTGCTCGCCGATGGACGCCGCCAAGCGGAACGCGCTCGGGATGGTGCTGGCCTGTGCCGCGCTGCTGCTCATCATGCTGTATCTCTAATCCCATGACTCGCTGACCCCACCCCAGGCATCACTCTGGAGTCGTGTCTCGGCACGGAAAGGTAAAGAGAAAGCTTTTTGCCTCCCGGAAAAAGCAGCAAGGACTTTCATTCATTTGACTCCGCGCCCGACCAAGGCGCGGAGTCAAATGAACAAAGATTTCTTGATTCTTTTTTATTGAAAGAAAAATTCCTTCTGTTCTGGCTGGCCTTGCCAACTGACAACACACCTCTCTGAGAGACGCGCTCATACCAATTCCCATTGATTAGAACCGATGAACCCAATTGAGGAGACCGATGGAGATGATGCGCCAGAGGGGCTGGAGGAGACGGTTCCACGCGTGACAGCAGTGGGCGAGGATGTCGTCGTGATCGCGGAAGCCGCGATTGGACAGCCAGTTTCGCGCATGAACTGCCAAACGTTCAGTTCCGGGCATTTTGCAGGTAGAGGCAGCAAGGTGATGTTGTCAGGCACGATGACGTCGTTGGAGAGATGCCATCCGGCCTGATCGAGCAACAGCACGGCGTGGTTGCCGGGGCTGACAATTGCGCTGATCTCAGAGGTGGCCTGGGGAAACTGGACAGGATGCACTGAAGTCGGAACGCAGGGCTATGGCACGCGGCTTGGTGAGCCTCCCAGGATCACCACCTATGAATCACAGCGCCCCCGCGTCGGGAAATCCCTCTCGTGAGTCACTCTCCGCGGGAGTTGGTAATCAGCCTTCCCTGCAAAAAGGCCCGCGCCTGGAGGAACTTCAAGTGCGGGCTGTTTTGCAGGTATTTCATTTTTATATCGAAATCTTATAGAGGTCGCGTTCCAAAGTCCAGAGCAGGGAACTCCGGTAACCGCGAGCACCCCCCCGCCTTTCGGAGGGGGGGGTGCGTGGGCTCAGGCGAGGGCGGCGGCGTAGGCCTCTGCGAGGGCGCCC
>CALNAL010000373.1 GCA_937874445.1 uncultured Acetobacteraceae bacterium
GGTCTGCAGCGCCTTGAGGGCGCGCGGATCGACGCTGGCCTGGGAATGGGCGGCGGCCGGCGCCAGTACGGCGCCAAGCAGCAGCAAGGGGAGAAAATTGCGCATGGACCCCGCCACCCTAGCCGACCCGGCGGGATCGCTCAACGACCTGCTGATGAAACCTCGGTTGGGGAAACCGCGGTTGCGGAAAACTCAGCCGGCGCGTCCAGCCGCGGCGGCGATGCCATCGGCGGCCGCATCGCGCAGGAAGCTGTGCAGATGCGGGTTGGCCGCCACCACGTCGAGGCTGGTGCGCGGATCGTTGCCCTGCGGGTCGGTCACGTAGCCGCCGGCCTCGCGCACCAGCAACGTGCCGGCGTTGATATCCCACGGCTTGATGCCGAATTCCCAGTAGCCGTCGTAGCGTCCGGCCGCGGTCCAGCAGAGGTCGAGCGCCGCGGCACCCATCCGCCGGATGCCCGCCACCTGCGGCATCAGCGTGCCCAGCGTGCGCGCGAAGGCCAGCCGGTTGCGCGCGGAGACCGCGGCGAAGGGGATGCCGGTGGCGAACAGCGCCTCGCGCACGTCGCGGCGCGCCGAGACGCGCATGCGGTGCTCGTTGAGGAAGGCGCCGGCGCCCTTCTCGGCCCAGAACATCTCATCGGCCGCGGGGGCGTACACCACCGCCGCCACCACCTCGCTCCCCCCGTCCGGCAGACGCTTTTCCAGCCCGATCGAGATCGCCCAGTGCGGGATGCCGTGCAGGAAGTTGGAGGTGCCGTCCAGCGGATCGACCACCCAGCGCCAGGCCCAGTCGTCGGAGCCGGAGGCGCCGGATTCCTCCATCAGGAAGGCGTAGCCGGGCCGGGCCTTGGTGAGATCCTCGCGCAGGCTCTGCTCGGCACGCAGGTCGGCCTGACTGACGAAGTCGCCGGGGCCCTTGACGCTGACCTGCAGCTGCTCGACCTCGTTGAAGTCGCGCAGCAACCGCTTCGCCGCCCGCTGGGCGGCGTTCTGCATCACGGTCATGTGGGCGGAGAGGCGGATCGCCATGGCTCAGGCTCCTCGGGGGCTGGATTCAGCCCTTGAAACGCTCGACGTAGGAGCCGTCCTCGGTGCGGACGACGATCTTCTCTCCCGTCTCGATGAAGGGAGGAACCGAGGTCTTCACGCCGTTGGAAAGCTTGGCCGGCTTGTAGGAGGAGGCGGCGGTCTGGCCCTTCACGACGGGGTCGGCCTCGACCACTTCCAGCACCACGCTCGGGGGCAGGTGCATCCCCACCGGGTCGCCCTCGACGAGGTCCACCGTGACGGTCATGTTGTCCTGGATGAAGGGAGCGGAATCACCCAGCAGCGTCACCGGGATGATGGTCTGCTCGAAAGTCTCCGGGTCCATCAGCACCAGGTTCTCACCGTCGGTGTAGGAGTACTGGTACTCCTTTTCCTCGGTCATCAGCCGCTCGACAGTGTCGGCGGTGCGCCAGCGCTCGTTGGTCTTGTTGCCCGACTTGAGGTCGCGCATCTCCACCTGGATGAAGGCGCCGCCCTTGCCGGGGGTGATGATCTGCTGCTTCAGCACGGTCCAGCGCCGACCCAGGTGCTCGATTACCTGGCCGGCGCGGATGAGGTTCGCCTGCTGCTTCATGGGTTACTCGTCTCTCGGAGCTATCTCTGGGGAAAACGGTCTGGAAAGTGGCGGCTTCTAGCCCCTGCGGACCCCCGCGGCAAGCCGTGCGGGCGGGAGGCGGAGGGGCTTACAGGGCATGGCGGCCGCCCCAGGGGTCGCGCACGGCGTCGGCCTCCAGGTAGGTCGGGCCGATCGGCACCTTGCCGTGCCCGCCGGGAATGTCCAGCACGTAAGTGGGCCAGGCCAGGCCGGTGACGCGCCCGCGCAGGCTGGCCACCAGCCGGCGGCCCTCCTCGATGGGCACGCGGAAGCGCCACGTGCCGGGGGCGGCGTCGAGCTGATGGAGGTAGTAGGGCTTCACCCGCGCCGCCAGCATGGCGCGGGTGAGCGCCTCCAGCGCCTCGGGCGAGTCGTTCACCCCGCGCAGCAGCACGCTCTGGGCCAGCACCGGCACCCCGTGGCGCTGCACCCGCCGCAGCGCCGCCACCCCCGCGGGGGTGAACTCGCGGGCGTGGTTGGCGTGGATCACCAGCCACAGCGGCTTTTCGGTATCCATCGTCGCGGCCAGCGCCTCGGTGAGGCGCGGCGGGTCGGCCAGCGGCACCCGCGAATGGATGCGCAGCAGCTCGACGTGCGGGATCGCCTCCAGCGCCTGCAGGATCGCCCCCAGCCGGCGCGGAGAGAGCATCAGCGGGTCGCCGCCGGAGAGCACCACCTCGCGGATCGCCGGATGGGCGCGCAGCCAGGCATAGGCGGCCTGCAGCTCGTCCTCGGTCAGCACGCCGCCGTCCGGGCCCACCTGCTCGCGGCGGAAGCAGTAGCGGCAGTACACCGGGCAGGCCAGCAGCGGCTTGAGCAGGGCGCGGTCGGGGTAGCGGTGGACGATGCCCTTCACCGGCGAGAGCGCCACGTCGGCGATGGGGTCGTCGGTCTCGTAGTTGGCGGTTTTCAGCTCGTCCACATGCGGCACGAACTGCCGGCCGATGGGGTCATCGGGCTGCTCGATCAGCGCCTGCATGGTGGGAGTGATGGAGATGGCGAAGCGCTCGGCCACCGCCTCGGCGTCGGCGCGTCGGGCCAGGCCCGCCTCGGCGAGCGCCGCGGGCGTGCGGATGGGGTGCATGGGGGGGGTGCCGCTGGACATGCTCGCGCTGTAGGCTGCGCCCCGTCATGTCGCAACCTTCCTGGCATCCCGAGAGCCTCGCCGCACGCCTGCCCTTCCTGCGCCGCAGGACCGAGCTGCAGGCCGCCACCCGCGCCTTCTTCCTCGCGCGCGGCTACACCGAGGTGGAAACCCCCTACGCCGTGCCCGCGCCCGGCGAGGAGGTGCATCTCTCAGCCTTCGCCACCGAGCGCATCGCTCCCGATGGCAGGCGCGAGAAGCTGTGGCTCAACACCAGCCCCGAATTCGCCATGAAGAAGCTGGTGGTGGCCGGCGCCGGACCGATTTTCCAGTTCGCCCGCGTCTGGCGCAACGGCGAGGGCTCGCCGACCCACGCGCCCGAGTTCACCATGCTGGAGTGGTACCGCCCCGGCGCCTCCATGGACGCGCTGATCGCCGAGACCTCCGAGCTGCTCGCCGCCGTGCTGCCCCCCGTCGCGGAATGCCGCGGCGTGCGCACCGACCTCGCCCATCCGGAACGGCTGACCATGGCCGAGGCGTTCGACCGCTGGGTGGGCGCCGACCTGCTCGCCACCGCCGGCGACGCCCGCGCCCTGGCCGCCGCCGCCCGCACCGATTTCCGCCCCGCCGAAACCTGGGAGGACCTGTTCTTCCGCCTCATCCTCGAACGGATCGACCCGCATCTCGGGCACGAGCGGGCCACCTTCCTCACCCACTGGCCGGCCGCCCAGGCCGCGCTGGCCCGCCGCGACCCCGCCGACCCGCGGGTGGCCGAGCGCTTCGAGCTCTATGCCTGCGGCATCGAGCTGGCCAACGCCTTCGTCGAGCTGACCGACGCCGCCGAGCAGCGCGCCCGCTTCGAGGAGGATCGCGCCCGCCGCGCCGCGCTCTACGGCGATGTCGGCTGGCCGCTCGACGAGTCCTTCCTCGCCGCCCTGGACTACGGCATGCCCCCCACCGCCGGCATCGCCCTGGGCTTCGACCGCCTGGCCATGCTGGCCGGGGGCGCCAGGAGCATCACCGACGTGCTCTGGCTGCCCTGAGGCGCGGCCGGACGGAGGGACGGGGAACGCCTTCTGCCCCGATTTGTTCGAAAAAGAAGGTCCTTTACCGGACGGCAACCAAAGAATCGCGAGAGTGATGCCTCCTGCATGTTCCGGGGAAATATTGTGGCCTGGTTCGAACGTATCAGCATCCGCCGCAAGATCGCTCTTTCGTTCGCGGTGCTCTGCCTCGGAACCCTCGCGGTGGGGATCTTCGCCGGCGTGCGGCTGACGGCCGTGCGGGCCAGCCTCGAGAGCCTGCGTACCCGGGCGATCGTGGCGAGCGAGGCCTTCTCCACCATGGCCTGGTCGGCGGAAAAGATCCGCTTCTACCAGGCCTCGGTGCTGCTCAGCTCCGGCAAGCTGCAGGCCGAGCGGATGGCCTTCATCCCCGGGCTCGACGCCGAGATCGACCGGGCCCTGGCCCGCCTGCCGCCGGGCATCGACGGCGCAGCCGCAGAAGGGGTGCGCCGGCGGCTCGCGCCCTTCCGCGCCACGGCCCGCGAATGGCAGGTGCTGCTGGAGAAGGGCGAGCGCGAGCAGGCGGTCGATCTCTTCAACAACCGCCAGAAGGACGAGATGCGCGCCTTGCGCGGCGCGCTGGAGGGCGCGATCGCCATCGAGCGCAAGGCGGCCGAACGGATCTCCGACGACCTGGCGGCGCGCTCGGAATCGGCGCGGTTGTGGATCCTCGTCGCGGTGGCCGGGCTGGGCCTGCTCGGGGCGCTGGCCGGGGTGCTGCTGACGATCGATGTCTCCCGCCCGCTGTACGCGCTGCGCGCCACTATGGCGGCCCTGGCGCGCGACGAGGTGGACGTGACGGTGGCCGCGCTCGACCGGCGCGACGAAATCGGCGAGATGGCGCGCGCCGTGTCCACCTTCCGCGACAATGTGCGCACCCGCATGGACCGTGAACACCAGAACGCCGCCGAAGCCGAGCAGCGGGCCCGCGAGGCCCAGGCGATGGAAGCGCTGGCCTGCGATTTCAGCCGCGCGGTGGGCGGGGTTCTCGCGTCCGTGGCCAGCGCCGCCCGCGAGGTGGACGGCACGGCCCTGCGGGTGGCCGGAAACGCCAGTCAGGCCCGGGAAGCGGCCGGCTCGGGCGCCGAGACCGTCGGCCAGGCCAGCACCAATGTCGATGCCGTGGCCGATGCGGCCCGCCAGCTCGCCGAGGACGTCGGCATCGCCGTGTCGCGCATGAACGAGGCGAGCGCCATCGCCAGCCGCGCGGTGGACGAGGCGGCCCAGGCGCGCGGGGCGATGGAAAGCCTCTCCGGCGCTGCCGAGCGCATCGAATCGGTGGTGCAGATGATCACCACCATCGCCGGCCAGACCAACCTTCTCGCGCTCAATGCCACCATCGAGGCGGCGCGTGCGGGGGAGGCCGGGCGCGGCTTCGCGGTGGTGGCGGGCGAGGTGAAGAGCCTGGCCACCGCCACCACCCGTGCCACCAGCGAGATCGCCGAGCAGATTGCCGCCCTCCAGCAGGCAAGTCGTTCCGCTTTGACGATGGTTGGCGAGATCGCCTCGGTGATCGGCGAGGTCGCCTCCGCCGCCGGTTCGCTGGGCGGCGTGGTGGCGAGCCAGGAGAGCGCCAGCCAGGCCGTGACGCAGAATGTCGCCGGGGCGGGGCAGGGCATCCGCAACGCCCAGGCGGTGATGGATGCCCTCAGCACCGGCGCCACCGAGGCCGATCGCGATGCGCGGGCCGTGCGCGAGGCCGCCCAGTCGGTCTCCGACCAGGCCGATTCCCTGCAGGCGGAGATTGAATCCTTCCTCGTCGCCCTGCGTGCCGAGGAGGACGCGCCGGCCTATTTGCGCCGCCCCTGCGAGATCGCGGTGGAGCTGCGCGCCCCCGCCGGGGCACGGCGGGCCACCCTGCGGGAGGTCTCCCTCGGCGGCGGCAGCCTGGAGACCGACCTGGCCTGCGAACCGGGGGAGCGGCTCACCCTGCTCGTGGCCGGCCAGCAGGTCGCCTGCCGGGTCGTTGTCCGCGAGTCCGGCCGGACCCGCCTGCAGTTCGCCCTCGACCCGGCAACCCGCGCGGCGGTGGCCCGCTTCCTCCCGGCAGCTTGAGGGGGGCCGGCGGCTTGAGAGGGACGGCGGCCTGAGGGGGGGCCTTTCCCGGTCGCGCGGTCTTGCGCTCCGTGGCCGGGCCCCGCATGGAAGGAGCATGAACCAGCCGGCGGCAGCAGGGATCGTGGCAGCAGGGAGCAAGGC
>CALNAL010000374.1 GCA_937874445.1 uncultured Acetobacteraceae bacterium
GATCTACACCTAAGCCTTCGTCGGCAGCGTCAGATGTGTATAAGAGACAGGGAGTGGGTCATGGGGCGCCTCGCAGCCATCCTCGAGATGCAGCAGCAGGGCGATGCTCAGCATCAGCCCCGAGAGTGTCGGTGCCCAGGCGGCCAGCATTGCCGGCAGCGCGCCCGATTGGCCGAATTCCTCGGCGATCTTGGACACCAGATAGAGTGCGAACCCCGCCGCCACGCCGCTGCCGATCATGCGTGCCACGCCGCCGCGCCGCGCCGGACGCATCGAGAATCCGGCCGCCAGCAGGGTCATGGTTCCCGCCAGCAGCGGCAGGGCGAGCAGGGTCTGGAATTGCAGCCGGTGGCGGATGGAGGAGAAGCCGGCCCGGTCGAGCAGGGCGATGAAGCCCGGCAGCGCCCACACCGAGAGCGTGTCGGGCGGGGCGAAGCTTTCCTGCACGCGCTTCACGGTCATGTTGGTGGGCAGCGCCATCTCCCGTGCCGCGGAGGGCAGGTGCCCCGGGGTGATGGTGCGGGCATTGGCCAGCTCCCAGGCGCCGTGGCCGAGGGTGGCGCGGCTCGCCTCCACCCGTTCCAGCAGCCGGTCGTTGCCGTCGAGGCGGAAGATCGAGACGTCCTGCCCCGTCAGCACCCCGCCCTTGAGGCTGACCGCGCGGGCATGCAGGATCGCCACCCCCTGCGGGTCGAGCGCGGTGTCGGCCTGGCGCAGCCAGAGCTGGCCGCCGTTGAGCGCCAGCGGCCCGCCGCCCACCCGCAGATAGGTATTGTCCATCGCCTCGGCGCGCGCGCGCATCATCGCGGAGATCGGGCTGACCGCGGCGGTGGCGAAGGCTCCCGCCAGCAGCGCCACCAGGAACGGCCCGGCGAGGAACTGCCACGCCGAGACCCCGGAGGCCCGCGCCACCACCAGCTCGGAGGAGCGGGTGAGCTTCCAGAAGGCCAGGATTCCGCCGAGCAGCACGGCGAAGGGCAGGATCTGCATGGCGATCCACGGCAGCCGCAGGGCGGCGATGCCGGCCACGATCGGGAAGGTGGCCTCGGGCCGGCTCGCCGAGCGGCGCAGCAGCTCGATGAAGTCGAAGAGGCTGATCAGCCCGGTCAATGCCGCCAGCATGCCCGCCAGCGACGCGGCGAACACCCGGGCGATATAGAGCGTGAGAGTGGTGGCGAATGGCACGATGCTGCGTCGCTCCCCTACATCGCGCCCATGCGGGCCTGCCAGGCCAGCGGCACCAGGTGCAGCTGTGGGCCGAACAGCACCCAGGAGCAGGCCAGCATCGGCACCAGCACGTCGAGCCACATCAGCACGATGAAGCCCGGCTGCTTGGCGGCCAGGTTGCCCGCCAGCAGGCTGCCCGCCAGCAGCGCCACGACCGTCAGCACCGCGCCCAGCGGGCGGATGACCCCGCCATGGCGGCGGAAGGTGCCCATCAGCCCCGCCACCATCGCCACCAGCGTGTAGGTGATCGCCGAGAGCGGCGCGCAGAGCCGGCGGTTTGCCTCCACCACCAGCTTGGGCAGGTCGCGGTCGGGCACCACGCCAGGGGCGGGGTGCAGCAGCTCGGGCAGCGACATCTCGTTGATGTCGCGGAAGCGCTGGGTCTCGCCGTGGCTGGTGGTGGCGAGGTCGATGGCGTTCTCGGCAAAGGTCAGCACGTTGAGCCGGCCGGTGCGGCGGTCGATCTCCTGGCGCGAACCGTTAATCAGCAGCACGCGCGGCGCCCCGCCGGGGCCGTTCACGAGCTGGCCGCTCTCGGCGAGGATGGTGGCGGGGTTGTTGCTCTGCCGGCCGTCCTCGATGAGGATGCCGCGCAACTGCCCGTCGGCGTCGCGGGCGCGGATATACACCGTGAGATCGGCGGAGACCGAGGTGAACACCCCCTCCTGGAGCAGGAAGGCGGCCACCTGGTTGCGGATCTCGAACTGGTACTGGCGGAACGCCGAATAGGCCTGCGGCACCACCCACAGGTTGAGCGTGTAGCCCAGCAGGGTCGCCACCGTCGCCACCGCCAGCGCCGGGCGCGCGATCGCCCACGGGGAAAGTCCGGCGGCGCGCATCACCGTCAGCTCGCGGTCGCCCGAGAGGCGCTGATAGACGAACTGTACCACCACGAAGGTGGTGATCGGCAGGATCACCGCCATGAAATAGGGGATCTGCAATGAGGAAAGTTGCAGAAACACCAGGGCGGACAACCCTCGGTTGACCACCAGCTCCACGAAGCGCAACGATTGGGTGAGCCAGATCAGCGCCACCAGCCCGGCCGTCACCGCCACCAGCGCGGCCAGCGACTGGCGGAAGATGTAACGGTCGATCTGGCGGGGGACCGAGAGCAGGGGGAGGCGGAGTCTCATGGCGCGCACCTTAGCCGCCCCGCCCCGCCGCTGCCAAACCGCAAATCGCGGCCTGGCAAGGCAGCAAGCCAGCAAGGCAAGGTGTTCTTCTTGCGAGCAAGAAGAACCAAGAAGGCTTTATTCGTTAAGGTCCCGCGGCTGAAGGGCGCGCGGAGCCAAACGAACAAAGTCCTTTTTGCTTCTTTTTCCTTCAGGAAAAAGAAGCCTTCCCTTCTTTCCCGGCCGGCGTGCCTCACGGCAGCAGCTTGCCAGGGTTCATCAGGCCCTGCGGGTCGAGCGCCTGCTTGATGCGGCGCATCGTCTCCAGCTCCACGCCCCCGCGCCAGTCCTCCATCATGTAGCGCTTGAGCATCCCGACCCCGTGCTCGGCCGAGAAGCTGCCGCCGAGGTCGCGCACCACCGCCATCACCGCGTCGGCCAGCTCGTGCTCGCGGGCGAGGAAGTCCTCCGCCGCCATGCCCTCGGGGGCGACGAGGTTGAAGTGGATGTTGCCGTCGCCGAGATGGCCGAAGGGCACCACCCGGATGCCCGGCATCAGCGCCTCCACCGCGGGGATGCCGCGGGCCAGCAGCTCGGGCACCCGCGAGACGGGCACCGAGACGTCGTTGTGCGTCACCGCCCCGGCCAGGCGCTGGGAATCGCCCTGTTCCTCGCGCAGCTTCCAGAAGTCGGCGGCCTGCGTCTCGCTCTGGGCGATCACGGCGTCGCTCACCAGCCCCTCGGCGAAGGCGGGCTCGAGCAGCCCCTCCAGCGCGGCGGCGAGGCCGGCGTCCCGATCCGGATGGAGGCCCGGGTCGGCGCGGGGGGTGGCCAGATCGATCAGCACGTAGTGGTCGGCCGGCCGTTCCAGCGGCAGGCGGGTGCCGGGGATGTGGCGCAGCACCAGCTCGACGCACAGGCCGGTCATGTATTCGTAGGCGTTGATCGCCGCCGGGTCCCACGCGCGCAGGCGGCGGTAGAGTTCCAGCGCCGCCTCGGCGGAGGCCACCGCGCAGAAGGCCACCGCCCGCTGGCGCGCCCGCGGGGCCAGCTTGAGCACCGCCGCGGTGATGACGCCGAGCGTGCCCTCGCTGCCCACGAAGAGCTGGCGCAGGCAGTAGCCGGTGTTGTCCTTGCGCAGGCGGCGCAGGCCGTTCCACACCTGTCCGTCGGGGAGCACCACCTCCAGGCCGAGCACCAGGTCGCGCGCGTTGCCCCAGCGCACGGTGTTGTTGCCCCCCGCATTGGTGGCCAGCACCCCGCCGATCAGCGCGCTGCCTTCCGAGGAGATCGAGAGCGGCAGCAGGCAGTCGGCGGCGGCGGCGGCCTCCTGGGCGGCCTGCAAGGGCACGCCGGCCTCCACCACCATGCTGAGATCGACGGGGTCGATGTCGCGCACCCGGTTGAGGCGGGCCAGGCTGAGCACCAGCTCGTGGCCGGGGGTCTGGGGCACCGCGCCGTCGGCGAGCGAGGTGTTGCCTCCCTGCGGCACCACCGGAACGCCTTCCTCGGCGCAGGTGCGCACCACCGCCGCCACCTCTGCGGTGCTGGCCGGGCGGGCGACCGCGACGGGGGCGGCGCTGTAGGCGTGGCGCCAGTTCTCGCCGTAGGGGGCGAGGTCGGCCGCCGCGGTGATCAGGCCGCGCGGGCCGAGGGTGGCGGAAAGGCGGGCCAGCAGGGAGTCTTCGGACATTCGGCGAACCTTGGTTTCACGGCGGAGGTTAGCTGCCCCGGAGGGAGAGCCGTCAGGGCCCGCCGCGCGGGGCAGCGGCGCGCTGCAATCGGTCGTTGATGGCCAGTCCCAGGCCGTCCTCCGGCACCGGCATCACCGCGATGCGCGCCAGTCCCCGCCGGCGCCCCTCCTCGTCCAGCGCAATCAGCCCGGCGAACAGGCGCGCCGCCGCCTCGGCGAGGTCGCGCCCGGCGCTGAGCTGCACCACGGCCCCGGCGCCGGGCGGCGGCGGCCCGAAGGCCAGCAGGGCCTCGTCGGCGGCCACCGTGCGCGCCTCCAGCCGCACCGGCAGGGAGGGGGCGTAGTGCGAGCGCAGCAGACCCGGAGAGTGTAGAATGGGAGAATGCGGCGTATTTTCGGCGCCCGCTTCCACTCCCCTCTTTTCCGCCCCCCCCCTTTCCGCTCCGGGCGTGGCGCCCAGCCGCACCGGGCCGATCTCGGCCTCGATCGCCTCGCGCGCGATGCCGCCGGGGCGCAGCAGGCACACCTCGGGGCCGGAGAGGTCGAGCACCGTCGATTCCACTCCCACCGCGCAGGGACCGCCGTCCAGCACCGCGGCGATGCGCCCGGCGAGTCCGGCCAGCACATGCGCCGCCGTGGTCGGGCTGACCTGGCCGGAACGGTTGGCCGAGGGCGCCGCCACGGGGCGGCCGACCTGCGCCAGCAGCGCCATCGCCAGGGGATGGGAGGGCACCCGCACCGTCTGGGTGGCGAGCCCCGCGCCGGTGATCGGGGCGCCGCGGCAGTCGGGCCGGCGGGGGCGCACCAGCGTCAGCGGTCCCGGCCAGAAGCGGGCCGCCAGGCGCTCGGCCAGCGGGGAGGCCACCACGTCGCGAAAGGCCGCCTCGGCGTCGGGATAGTGGGCGATCAGCGGGTTGAAGCGCGGCCGGCCCTTGGCGGCATAGATGGCGGCCACCGCCGCGCCGTCGGTGGCGTCCGCCCCCAGGCCGTAGACGGTCTCGGTGGGGAAGGCCACCAGCGCCCCCGCCCGCAGCAGCTCGGCCGCCCGCGCCAGCCCTGCCGCGTCGGGCGCCAGGATCTCGGTCGTGTGGCGCCCGCTCTCGCTCACGCCAGCCGTCCGCAGGCGAGGAAATGCGGGTTGCGCCAGCCCGGCTTGGCATAGGTGAGCGCCGCCCCCGCCGTCATCGCGCCGCCCGCCGGGGCGCCTTCCAGCACGCGCACCGAGCCGCCGGCCGCCTCGAGGATCGCCTGTCCGGCCGCGGTGTCCCACTCCATCGTGGTGCCGAAGCGGGGGTAGAGGTCGGCGACCCCCTCGGCGATGCGGCAGAACTTCAGCGCCGAGCCCAGCTCCAGCCGCGAGGCCACCCGCCGGCCCTCCAGATAGGCGGCCAGCCGGGCGTTGTCGCCGTGGCGGCGGCTGGCGGTGACCACCACGCCCTCCGCCGGGGGCAGGCGCGCGGCAATCCGGCGCGTGCCCGAGGCGTCGCGGCGGAAGGCGCCCATCCCGGTGATGCCGGCGTAGAAGACCTTCGCCACCGGTTCGGCCACCACCCCCAGCACCGGCCGCCGCCCGCGCACCAGGGCGATGCACACGGCGAACTCGTCGGTGCCGCCGGTGAACTCGCGGGTGCCGTCGAGGGGGTCCACGCACCAGAAATCGTCGGCCGCCCCCGGCGCCCGCTTGGCCGCCACCGCCTCCTCGGCGACCACCGGGAGTTCGGGCGTGGCCGAGCGCAGCCCGGCCGTGATGAGGGCCTCGGAATCCCGATCGGCCTCGGTGACGGGCGATTTGTCGGCCTTGCGCCAGGTGGCGAAACCGCGCGCCCGCACGGCCAGGATGGTCTCCCCCGCCCGCGCCGCGAGCCCCAGGGCCAACTCCAGAAGTGCTTCGTCATTCATGGGGGAAGGCCTGTCTCTTATACACATCTCCGAGCCCACGAGACATGCGCAGATCTCGTAT
>CALNAL010000375.1 GCA_937874445.1 uncultured Acetobacteraceae bacterium
CCCCTGGCACACCGACGCCAATCTCGGCCGCCCGATCGAAAGCGTGACCGACATGAGCAAGAGCCGCACCCTCGGCTTCACCGCCTACCGGGTCACGCCAGAATCCCCCTTCGACCTATTCGAAATCTTGCGGTCTCAGCGCTATATTCCCTGAAAGCTCGACCAAAAATGCGTACTGGCGGCACGCGTCCTCTTCAGCACATATTTCGGCCAGGCCCTAAGCACGTCCCTTGACCCGGCCGCCCCAGCGGTGAACCGTTCCCCGACCAGTTCAAGCAAAGGGAGCAGCACGCGCCATGAAACCGGAAATCCAGGGCCTGACCCGCAGAACGCTGCTCGCCGCCGCCGCTACCATCCCGCTGTCCCGACACGCCGTGGCAGCGACGGCGCCATCCCCTGTCCTCTCCGTCGCCGCCATTGCGCCCTTCCTGTGCAGCGGCGTGGCGGTCACGCCAGACGAGACGATCTTTCTCGGCATGCCCCGCTTTCCCGGAAACGAGGCCACATTCTCGGTCGGCCGGGTCGCGCCTGACGGCACGGTCCATCCCTTCCCCGGCGGAAGCTGGAACGGCTGGAAACCGGGCCAGGACGGCACCGCCGCCTTCGTAATGGTCAACGCCATCCACCTCTTCGCCGACGGCACGCTCTGGGCGGTCGACCAAGGCGCCCCACCCGGCCAGACTCCCGAACCCGGCGCCCAGAAACTGGTGCAACTCGACACGACGTCCGGCGCCATCCTGCGCGTCCTGCGCTTCCCCAAGGACATCATGCCTCCCGGCGCGCAGTTCAACGACCTGCGCATCCATGGCGACCTGCTGTTCGCTACCGACAGCGGACTGGGCGGCATCGTCATCCACAATCTGAAGACCGGCCGCACGCTGCGCCGCCTCTCCGCGCACCCGCTGCTGCGCAACGACGCCACCCACATCCACAAGGGCGCCGGCGGCCGCATCCTGCAGGACGCCCAGGGCAACCGCCCGCAGGTACAGAGCGACGATATCGAAATCGACGCCGCCGGCACCTGGCTCTATTTCGCCGTCCCCGCCGGCCCGTTGAAGAAGATCCGCGTCGCGGACCTGCTGGACGACCGCAAATCGGATATCGACCTCGCCGCCCTCGTGCAGGTCGCCGCCGAAATCCCCAGCATCGGCGGCACATGCATCGACACGCTGGGCAATATCTACCTCTCCGACGGCGAGAACGCCCGCATCGCCATCCTCTCCCCCGACGGCCGGAACACGACGCTGGCGCAGGACCCGCGCCTGATCTCGCCCGACGCCCTGTTCATCGACCGCAAGCGCACGCTCTATGTGCCCTGCTCGCAGATCGAAAAGCTCGCCATGTTCAATGGCGGAACCGACGGCACCCGCGCCCCCTTCCTCGTCCTGTCCCTTCCCCTGCCCGAACAGCTCGGCGCGCTGCGCCTGGGCGCCGCCCTCGAAGGATAAGCCCCCCTTCCGCTCCGCGTCCGCCAAATCGCAGCCGCCGCCCTGTGCGGCACTTTTCTCGCCGTCGGAGCGCCGGCCCATGCGGCGGAGCCGGGCGGCAACAGCGGTCCGTCCTATGGGCCCGAACTGCAAGGCTTTGCCTATCCCTGGCCAGTCGGGCAATTCACCTTCACCTCCCAGCGCAAGCCGCTGACGATGGCCTATCTCGATGTCCCGGCCCTCCACCCAAACGGGCAGGTCGCGGTCCTGCTCCACGGAAAGAATTTCTGCGCCGCGACCTGGGAAGGCACGATCCGTTTCCTGACCGCCCACGGCTACCGCGTCATCGCGCCGGACCAGATCGGCTTCTGCAAATCCAGTAAACCGCGCGCCTATCAGTTCAGTTTTCCGCAACTGGCCCACAACACACACGACCTGCTAGCCCATCTCGGCGTGCAGAAGGCGGTCCTGATCGGCCACTCCACCGGCGGCATGCTCGCCATCCGCTACGCCCTGATGTACCCGCGCGAGCTTACGCACCTGGTGCTGGTCGATCCGATCGGCCTGGAAGACTGGCTACAGAAAGGCGTCCCCTACCGCACCGTCGACGACTGGTACCGTGCGGAACGCGGCAAGACCGCCGCCCAGATCCGTGCTTACGAAAAACGAGTCTATTACGCCGATGAATGGCGCCCCGATTACGAAAAATGGGCCCAAATGCTGGCCGGCATGTATCGCGGCCCCGGCAGCGACGACGTCGCCTGGAACTCCGCCCTGCTCTACGACATGATCCTCACCCAGCCGGTGGTCCACGCCCTGCCCGATCTCAGGGTTCCCACCCTGCTGATGATCGGCGACAGGGACATCACCGCCATCGGCAGCGACACCGCCCCACCCGCCATCCGCGCTACGCTGGGCCACTATCCCCAACTGGGCAAGGACGCCGCCGCCGCCATCCCCGGCGCGAAACTGGTGGAATTCCCCACGCTGGGCCACTCGCCGCAGATGCAGTACCCGAACGCCTTCCACACAGCGCTCCTGGCAGGGCTGAGCACCCCACTCCCCTGATCCATTCAGGGCCATCGCGTGTCCCCAGCACAAGGCTCCCGACCAGATCCAAGTTTTTTGGTTCTTTTTTCCAAAAAAGAACGACTGCTCCGCCCACAGCCCGATCCATGCTACAAACACGCGATGGAAACCACGCCCCCCATTCCGCGCGCC
>CALNAL010000376.1 GCA_937874445.1 uncultured Acetobacteraceae bacterium
CCCGAGGTGGGCGTGGTGGAGATCACCGGCACCGATGCCGACGGCGAGCCCATCGGTCGGCCCTTCCACTGGGAGGGCGAGGGACCGCCGCCGCGCGTCCTGATGGCCCCGGAACGGCGCGGCCGCCCGGCGCTGGCCCCCGGCGAGCGGGTGCTGGCCCGTCTCAGGCCGATCGGGTCCTCCTTTCACGGGGGAGGCCGCTACGAGGGCCGCACCCTCAAGCGCCTGACCGCCACGCCCGGGCGCATCCTCGGCATCTATCGCCCCGGCGCGAACGGCGCCGCCGGGCGGCTGGTGCCCACCGACCGCCGTGCCAAGGCGGAGTGGCTGATCCCCCCCGGCGAGGAGGGCGAGGCCCAGCCCGGCGAGATCGTCCAGGCCGAGCCCCTGCCCGGCTCCGGCTGGGGCCTCAAGCCGGCGCGCATCGTCGCGCGGCTGGGGCGCATGGGCGAGGCCCGCTCGGTCAGCCTGATCTCCATCGCCACCCACGACATCCCCACCGAGTTCTCCCCCGAGGCCCTGCGCGAGGCCGAGCGGGCCCGCGGGGTCGGCCCCGACGGGCGCGAGGACCTGCGCGCCCTGCCGCTGGTCACCATCGACGGCCCCGACGCGCGCGACTTCGACGACGCGGTGTTCGCCGAGCCGGAAGAGGGCGGATTCCGGCTGGTGGTAGCGATCGCCGACGTGGCCTGGTACGTCCGCCCCGGCTCGGCCCTCGACCGCGCCGCCGCCGAGCGGGGCAACTCCTGCTATTTCCCCGACCGCGTGGTGCCGATGCTGCCGGAGGCGCTCAGCAACGGCTGGTGCAGCCTGCGTCCCGGCGAGGACCGCGGCTGCCTGTTCGCCGAGCTGCACATCGACTCCTCCGGCCGCAAGCGCCGCCACCGCTTCGGCCGCGGCTTGATGCGCTCGGCCGCGCGCCTCACCTACGAGGAGGTCCAGGCGGCACACGAAAGTGGCGCCGGCCTTCCCGGCGTGCCGCTCGCCGCCCTCTACGCCGCCTACGCCGCCCTGGCCCAGGCTCGCGAGGCGCGCGGCACGCTCGACCTCGACCTGCCCGAGCGCGAGGTGAAGCTCGACGCCCAGGGCCACGTGCTCAGCGTGGCCCCCCGCCCGCGCCTGGACAGCCACCGACTGATCGAGGAGTTCATGGTGCTGGCCAACGTCGCCGCCGCCGAGGAGCTGGAGCGGCTGCACCAGCCCTGCGTCTGGCGCGTGCATGCCCCCCCCTCGGAGGAGAAGCTGGAGGCCCTGCGCGGCTTCCTGCGCGGCTTCGAGATCACCCTGCCGCCCTCCAATGCCATCCATCCGCGCGACCTCGCCGGGGTACTGGAGCGGGTGGCCGGCAGCGAGACGGCCCCGCTGGTCAACGAGGTGATGCTGCGCAGCCAGTCGCAGGCCGAATACGCGGTGGAGAACATCGGCCATTTCGGCCTGGCCCTGCCGCGCTACGCCCATTTCACCAGCCCGATCCGCCGCGATGCCGACCTGCTGGTCCATCGCGCCCTGATCCGCGGCCTGCACCTCGGAGAGGGGGGGCTCGCCGATGCCGACGCGGCGGGGCTGGCCGACCGCGCCGAGCACATCACCCAGACCGAACGCCGCGCCGCGCTGGCCGAACGGGATGCGATCGACCGCTATCTCGCCGCCTTCATGGCCGACAAGGTGGGAGCGCAATTCTCCGCGCGCATTTCGGGCGTGACCCGGTTCGGACTTTTCGTCACAATTGCTGACAGTGGCGCGAGCGGACTCGTTCCGGTGTCGACTTTGAGTGACGATTTCTGGTTCTTCGACGAGGCGACCCAGACCCTGTCCGGGCGACATTCGAGGATTGTCTGGCGGCTCGCCCAATCTGTCGCCGTGCGACTCGTCGAAGCCGCCCCCCTGACCGGCGGCCTGGTCTTCGCCATGGCCGACTCTCCCGCCGCCGGACGGACGGCACCGCGTGCCCTCCAGGGGCGGCGATTCGGACACCGCAGGTGAATACAGCCTGTCTCCTGCTGTTGTTCTTCCTTCTGCCGCACGCCGCGGCCGAGCCCTTCGTGCCCGGTCAGGCGCTCGACCAGGGTCTGGTGGTCAATGTCACGGCCACGACCTTCGCCTTCGTCTCCCCGCGCACGCTGACCCCCGAACCCATCCCCCGCCTCGCCCGCTGGGGGCTGCGCGGCCTGACCGCGCTCGATGCCCGCCTCTCGACCGAGACCGAGGACGAGACCGGCACCATCGCCCTGCTGCAGGACCGCCAGCCTCTCCTGAGCCGCCCGCGCCCCGCCGCGGACGATGCCATGGGCTGGGGCCTGCTGTTCGGCCAGTTCGTCCGCACGGCGTGGGATTCCTCCGACTCGGTGCGCCGGGCCGGCACGCAGGGGATCATCCGCGTCTGCCTCAACGAGATGCTCACCCATCTCGACCCCTACTCCCGCTACGCCCCGCCGGGGGACGCCGAGCGCGACCGCTCGCGACGCGCCGGCCGCGCCGGGATCGGCGTGACCGTGGCGCATGGCGGCGGCGGCTTCATCATTGCCGGCGTGACGGCCGACAGCCCCGCCGCCCAGGCCGGCATCCAGAGCGGCGAGCGCATCCTGGCGATCGACGGCCAGACGGCGCAGGGAGCCGATCTGGCCTCCCTCAACGCCCTGCTGGCCGGCCCGGTCGGCACCCGCGTGGTGCTGACCCTGCGCGGCGGCAGCAGGACCGGCAGCGACGACAAGGCCCAGGGAGCCCCCAGAGGCGCCAGGGGCCCCGGAAACAAGGACAGGTCGGCCGCTGCCACACGGGTCCGCGACATCCCCCTGGTGCGCGCCCTGGTGCCTCCCGAAACCGTCTCCGCCAGCCGGCTGGGACCGCTGCTGGTGCTGCGGGTCAGCAGCTTCTCCTCCGATACCGGCTCGCGATTCGCCCACGAGATCACGCGGGGCCTGGGCGGCGCGCATCCGCCCAAGGGGCTGGTGGTGGATCTGCGCGGCAATCGCGGGGGGCTGCTGCGCCAGGCGGTAACCGCCGCCGGTGCGCTGATCGCCGATGGCCCGGTCGCCAACACCGCCGGGCGCGACCCCGCCGCCGCCCATGAATTCCGCGCCGAGGGCAGCGACCTTGCCCGCGCCCTGCCGGTGGTCGTGCTGGTAGACGGCCATACCGCCTCGGCCGCCGAGATTCTCGCCGCCGCCCTGGCCGATCGCGGCCGCGCGGTGGTGGTCGGCAGCTCCACCCTCGGCAAGGGGCTGGTGCAAACCATCACTCCCCTGCCCGACGGCGGGGAGCTGCTGATTACCTGGAGTCGCGTGCTGGCCCCGCTGGGCTGGCCGATCCAGGGCCTGGGCGTGCTGCCGCAGCTGTGCACCAGCATGGGCGAGGAATCGGTCGCCCGCCAGCAGGACGAGCTGGCAGGCGGACATTCCGTCATGTCGCGCGCCATCGAGCAGGAGCGCCAGGCTCGCCCGCCGGTCTCTCCCGCGCTGGCCCTGGAGATCCGCAATGCGTGCCCCGCCGCCGAGGGCAGCGGACTCGACCTCGCCACGGCCCGCTGGCTGATCGACCACCCGCAGGCCTATGTCAGCGCGCTGATCCCTCCCCCCCTGGGCGCCACGGCCGCGGCCACCACGCAGAACATGACATCGGCCACTCCCTGATACCCGGTCCCGTCGCGCACAGGGTTGGCGGAGCGGCCGCGCGCCAAAACTGAGGAATCCTCCCATAGTTCGCGATCCAGAGCGCGATGACATTTGGCGGACTCGCCGAATGTCCGAATCGCGCGAGGAAACAAGGAGCTGGAGAGGGAGGCATGGGATGAGGCCATCGGCCCGTCGCCCTGCGCTGCGAGCAGGCCAGCCGCCCCGACCGGCCGTGCCTTGGTGAAAGAAGCTTGACGCACCCGGGCCTGATGGGCCATGAGCGCAACCCTTCGAGGGGTTTTCGATCATGGCCAAGAGCAACACCATTCAGATCAAGCTCGTGTCCAGCGCGGACACCGGCTATTTCTATGTGACGAAGAAGAACGCACGGGCGCAGACCGGCAAGATGGAACTGCGCAAGTACGATCCGGTGGCGCGCAAGCACGTCGCCTTCAAGGAAGCCAAGATCAAGTAATCCCGATCGGCCGCGTGCCGATCGGCATGGTCTTGCGCGGGGAGTGTTTTCCCGCCGTGAACGGAAACGCGCACCGAAGGTTCTTCGGGGCGCGTTTGTCGTAGCGGAAGGGCGTGGCCTTTCCGCGCCTGATGCATCGGTTTCCTGCGTCGATGTCCCGGCATCGGCGCGGCGAAGGCCTCCTGTCAGGCGCGAAAAATCCCTCGCCGCCCCTCCGCCGCCGGGTTGCCGAGCGGGCTCTCAGCCGGCGGAAGAGACCTCCACCCGGTTGCGGCCGGAACGCTTGGCCCGGTACATCGCCTGATCGGCGGCCTGGAGCAGTTGCTCGGCGGTGGTGATGTGGGCGCCTGCGAAGGCCAGGCCGATGCTCACCGTCAACGGATGCCGCTTGCCCTCCTGCGGGGCGAACCCCAGGTCCTCGATCGCCCTGCGCAGGCGCTCCGCCGCGGCTGCGGCGTCGTGCTCCCCCGTGCCCGGCATCACCACCACGAACTCCTCGCCGCCATAGCGGGCGATGCTGTCGAACACGCGCGTGCGCCCGCGCAGGGTCTCGGCGATGAGACGCAGGGCGCGATCGCCGGCGGCATGCCCGAAGCGGTCGTTGACGGTCTTGAAGTAGTCCACGTCGATCATCATCAGCGCCAGGCCGTCGGCGCGGCCGCTGGCCAGCAGCCCGTGCAGATGCCGCATCAGGTAGCGCTGGTTGTAGAGGCCGGTCAGCGGATCGGTGAGCGCCATCTCCAGGGCACTGCCGAGATCCGAGCGCAGCCGGTCCTGGTAGAACTTGCGGCGGATCTGGTTGCGGGCACGGGCGCGCAGCTCGTTCTCGTCGATCGGGCGCAGCAGCCAGTCGTTCGCGCCGATGTCGAAGCCGCGCAGCAGGCGCGCCTTCTGCTCGGGCTCGGCGATCAGCAGCAGCGGGATGTCCTGGGTCACCTCGGTGGTGCGCAGCCGCGAGGCGAGCCACAGCGGGTCCTCGGCGGTCATCGACAGCGACAGCACGATGAGGTCGAAGGGAATGGCCCCGGCCAGCGCCAGCGCCTCGGACTCCGAGCCGGCCCGTCCCGGCAGGATGCCCTCGCGTGACAGCGCGTCCTGCACGGTCTGGGCGCCGAGATCCCAGTCGTCCACCACCAGCGCGCGGGCCCCGGCCACCGAGGGCGGCTCGGCGAACTCGGTGGAAAGGCCGAGGGCACGGGCCGTCTCCCCGCGCAGGTGCCATTCGTCGAGCAGACGCTTGAGCCGCACCAGCGAGCGCACCCGGGCCAGCAGTGTGTCGTATTCGACGGGCTTGGTGAGGAAATCGTCCGCCCCCGCTTCCAGGCCGCGCAGCCGCTCGCTGGGCTCGCCGAGAGCCGTGACCATCACCACCGGGGTGTGGGTGGTCAGCGGATCATCCTTGAGGCGCCGGCAGGTCTCGTAGCCGTCCATCTCCGGCATCATCACGTCCAGCAGGATGAGGTCGGGCTGCCAGCTGTGGGTCAGGCGGATGGCCTCGAAGCCGTCCCGGGCGGCCAAGACCTGGTAATATTCGGCCGAAAGTTTGGCTTCCAGCAGCCGGGTATTGGCTGGCACGTCATCGACAATGAGGATGCGGGCTGTCATCGGCTGCCAAAGGGAACTTTGTTTGCACGTGGGATAATTGCCATAATTACAACGCCTCGGCCCTGTGCGATAGCGCTGCGAAGCGCCGCCATGCGATCTTTCCCTCCAGGCGTTAACGTGCCGCTGCCAACAGGCACCAATTTTGGGCCGATTCGCCTTTTCATGCCCTGGACAGCGTCCCCGGGCCTCGGCACCCTGCCGCGCCGGCGGCACTCTGTCGCGTCGGCGCAAGAGCGCCCATATGGCGAAGTCAGGCAAACGAGGATGAACGGACGATGAATGGCGAGGCAGCACCTCTTTCTGCCTGCGCGCGAGGAACCATCGCGGCGATGGAGCGGGTGATCCAGACGGATGTCGGGCGCAATACCGGCCCGTTGTTCGCCGCCGCCGCCGGAGGCCTGGCCGCCGCCGCCGCCGCCATCGCCCGCCGCGACCAGCCGGTTCTGGGGCTGCTCAGCGGCTTCTACATTCCGCGCGCCACCCCGCCGGCCGCCGAAACCGACGGGCCGCTCGGCGCAGCGCTGCTGGCCGGCGGATTGGCCGCCGTGGGGGTTCCCTGCCGACTCGCCACGGACGTGCTGTGTGCCTCCGCCTGCGCCGCTGCCGTGGCGGCGGCCGGCCTTCCCGGCATGCCCATCGACACCGCCCCGGCCGGCGCCTCCGTGGCGCCTCTGCTGGCCACCTGGCGCCAGGCGGGGGTAAACCTCGCCCTGGCCGTCGAGCGCAGCGGCCCGGCCCGCGACGGCGTGCCCCACACCATGCGCGGCATCCCGCTCGATTCGTACGCCGCGCCGCTGCACGCCCTCTTCCTGGGCGGAACCTGGGAACGCCTGGCCATCGGCGACGGGGGCAACGAGATCGGCATGGGCAGCCTGCCCCACGCGCTGATCGCCCGCCACATTGCCAACGGCGCGGCCATCGCCTGCACCGTCCCCGCCGACCATCTGGTGGTAGCGGGGGTGTCGAACTGGGGCTGCTACGCGCTGCTGGCTGCGCTGGCGGTGCTGCGCCCCGACTGGCGCGCCCCCCTGCTGGCCTGGCTGGACCCGGCCCGCGACGAAGCGATCCTGACGGCAATGGTAAGGCATGGCCCGGCTGTGGACGGCGTCATCGGCAGGCCCGCCCTGAGCGTCGACGGGCTGCCGATGGCGGTGCATCACGAACGCCTGCGCGAGCTGCACAAGCTGGCAACGGCGGCCTGAGCGACCGCCCGGCCTCAGGCTACCAGCCGTAATACCTGGGGGCCGGGGCATAAACCACGGCCGGCGGCGGTGCGGCATAGATCACGGCCGGCGGGGGCGGCGGCGCATAGACCACCGGAGGCGGGGCATAGACGGGCGCGGGCCGCACCGTCCCGGCGATCACCGCAGCGGTCCCGAGGCCCAGCAGGGCCCCGGCGATGAACGGCCCGGCTCCCGGCCCACCATGATGATGGTAGGCGTAGCGCGGCGGCGGGCCACCCCAGCCTGGACCGCGATGCCACTGGGCCTGGGCGGCAGCCGGCGCCAACAGCAGAGCGGCCGCCGCGGAAACTGTGAGCAGAGCAGCGCGGAGACGCATCGGAGCGATCCTCGATCAGGGGCGGGACCATCCCGTCCGATACCCAGCAGGGTGGGCAGCGCTCGTGGCAGAATCTGGGCAAGCCCGTGGCCCCACCATGGCCTTTTCAGTCGCCCCCCCTGCTGGCGGAGGGCGCGTAGAGATGTTCGGGGATGCGCGCCAGCCGCGAGGGATGCACCTCCCGCGCGGTCAGTCCGAAATAGCGCTGGAAGCTCATCATCAGCGGTCGCCAGCGCAGCGGATCGACTCGGCCGCGTTCGCCGGGCACGAGGATCGACTCCGCGAGATGCACCCGCCGCACCGCCAGTTCGAACACGACGAGCCGCCCCTCCAGCCCGGCCTCGCCCTCGGCCAGACCATGGCAGCGCACGCGTTCGGCCTCCATCTGCACCGGGCATTCGGCAACCCGCGGCGCGCACGTCACCTCCCCCGCCAGCTCGGTCAGGCCGGCGAGAGCGAACTTGTCGGCGACGTGGCGGTAGCCGCGAGTCTGCTTGTAGCGCGGCACGGGGTCGGCCGCGGTGGCCAGGGCCAGACGGTCCACCGCCGCGACCTGTTCCTCGGAAGGCAGGTTGAGCACCGCCGCCCCTGTGCGTTCGAGATTGGCGGCCGTCTGCGAGGCGGTCCCAAGCCCGATCACCGCCCGCCACCCCAGCCAGAAGACGGAGGAAAACGGCGCGAGGTTGGCGCTTCCGTCGGGGTTGCGCGTGCCGATCAGCACAACGGGGGTGCCGAAATAAAGGATGGCCGGGGCGTCGGGGCACGACGAATGGAGCATCGTGGGCAAATGAGACATCGGGGCTCTCCGCGGGAGGTTGCCCGCATGTGATGCCCCGTCCCCTTCCCGGCGCGCCATCCGCTTCCTGCGCCAGCACCGTCCGGCGCCCACACCCGCGTGCCCCAGGCTTCGTCCCCGGCCATGGCAGGCCCTGGACGCAAATCCACCATGCCTCCAGGAGATACCTCTCCAGGAAGCCGGCGAATTCCGGACAGCGGACGGGATGCCTGGAACGGCAGCACCCCGGGACGAAGCCCGGGGCGCGCGGAACCGGCAGGAAGGCGCCCGGACAGGCCGGGCGCCGGACTCAGCCCTGGCGGGCCTTCATCCGAGGGTTCTTCTTGTTGATGACGTAGACGCGGCCATGACGCCGCACCACGCGGCAGTTCTTGTCGCGGGCCTTGGCCGACCGGAGGCTGTTGCGGATGCGCATGGCACGAACCTAAATGACGAACGTTTGGGATGGGCGGCGGAGATACGGTCCTGTCGCGGCCCTGTCAACCTCAACCACGGCGAGCCCCTCCCCTCAGTACCCGCTGATGGCATGGAAACGCATGAGCTTGACGTGCCCATCCTGCATCAGCCGGAGTCGCCGCAGCCAGACCTCGGCCTCGGCGACCACGGCGGCGGCGCGATCATGGCCGGGCCGCTGGGCTTCCAGCGCCGCCAGCAGGGCCATCCAGCCGGCCATCACCTGGTGGATGTGCCGCGCGGTGATGTCCTCGGCCACGCGCACATCGAACTTCAGCTTGCCGAGGGCCGAGACCATGCCCTCCTCGGTGGGCACGCGACGGACGCGGCACTCGGCACGGGCCCAGGCCGACACGACGGGGTCCTCGGGATCGAGACGATTGTCGCCGACCACATCGACCAGCACGAGCGCCCCGCCGGGACGAATCGCGCCGGCCAGGGCCACCAGCAGATCGGCCACCGCGACCGGCCGCTCCAGCGTGCCCCGCAGGGCCTCCATCGCAAGAGCGTGGTCGAAGCTGCGCTTGCGGAAGGCGGGAGCCTGCGGGCTCCACACGCCCACCCGGGTGCGCCGCGAGATCGCCCGCCCGGCCTTGGCGATATGCTTGGTGGCGGCGGCCACCAGCACGGGGTCGGCCTCGTAGGCCGTCACCTGGCAGCCGAAGGTCTGCACGGCCTCCGGCACGCCGCCACCGGCACCGGCCCCCAGGACCAGCAGGGAGGATTCCTCCTTGAGCCAGAGCGGCTTGAGCCAGCGCAGCACCTCCTCCTTGCCGCCCGGCACGACGAAGCCTTCGCCCCACAAGCTTCCCGCCACGGCGAGACGCTCGGGGGTCCAGCGCTGTGCCGGGAGGACACGACGTGGAACCGCGGGATTTTCATCGGGGGGAGGCGGGGCGGCGGATGACGGATCGGGCTCGGATTCCTCCGCCGCCACAGATCGCCCCTCCAGAAACGCCAGCAGACGCCGGCGCAATTCGGCCAGAGGCGCTACCAGGTGCATCGCGCACATCCACTCCCCGCAGATCCGCCACCATGGTCGGGATTCACCCCTCCAGGGTGGCGGAACGGGTTTGCGGAACGGTTAAGCGCCCCTTCCGGGAAGCATTACATTCCGAGAGCGTGACGATAGACGTCGAGCAGCGTCTCCTGCTCCTCGACCTCGGCCGGCTCCTTCTTTCGGATGGAAATGAGCTGGCGCAACACCTTGACATCGAAGCCGGCGCTCTTGGCCTCGGAATAGATGTCCTTGATGTCGCTGCCGAGGGCCTTGCGCTCCTCCTCGAGGCGCTCGATGCGCTCGACGATGCTGCGCAGCCGGTCGGCGGCGACGTTGCCCCACTGGGCATTGTCGGAGCCGACATCCTGGCCGGTGGCATCCGTAACTGTTGAGGAATTGGCCATGGGTCGCTGTATCTCCCTGCGAGCAACGATGGGCGGGGGGGCTAGCGCAGCCAGCCGGCCAAGGTCAATGCGCGAGTCGTCGTGGCAGCCGCGGGCAGGCCAGTCCCGTGGAAGCCTCCCCGCCCACGCCCCCCGGGAAAGCGCCGAGAAAGCGCCAGAGAAGCCCCGGGGAAGCCACGGGGAAGCACCGGCCCATTTCATCTTCCCGTGCCTTGCGGCCCCGCGCCGGAGGGGTGTTTAATCCTCACGATTTGGTGTGCTCATCCCCCCGCCGGGAAGCCCCGCGGGAGGAGGCGTGATCGAATCGCGCCTCGGAACCTCATGGGGCTGCAGCCCCGGCCGGGAGAACAGACAATGCCGGAATTCGGAACGCCCTTCAGCGTCCTCAAGCACGATCGCCCGCTGACGCACGAGGAGCTGGTGCGGGCCATCCGCTTCATGGTCGCCGCCGAATACGAAGCGACACAGCTTTACGAGCAGACCGCCGAGTCCACGGACAATGAACTGGCGAAGAAGGTTCTCCTCGATGTCGCCAACGAGGAAAAGGTGCATGCCGGCGAATTCCTGCGGCTTCTCAAGGAATTGCAGCCCGACGAGGAGGGATTCTACGCCCAGGGGGCGAAGGAGGTCGAAGAGGAGTTCCTCGGCGGGGAAGCCGGCGAGGCCGGACCAGCCGCTCCGGGAATCGGCATCGGAAGCCTGAAGAAGTGAAGGAAAGTCACACCATGAACTTTCTCCGCAGAGAGCTTGCCCCCGTCACCACCGAGGGGTGGACGGAAATCGATGCCTTCGCCACCCAGGCGCTGACGGCCGTGCTGGCGGGCCGGCGCTTCGTGGATCTCGACGGACCGCACGGCCTGGCCTACGCCAGCGTGCCGCTGGGCCGGCTCGCGCTGCCGGAGACCCAGCCAGCGCCCCAATCGGCCAACGGGGGATCGGTCAGCTGGGGCGTCCATCAGGTCCTGCCGCTGGTCGAGGCCCGCATCCCCTTCACCCTCAAGATCTGGGAACTCGACAACCTCGAGCGGGGCGCGCGCGACCCGGCGCTCGATGCGCTGACGGAAGCCTGCCACACGATCGCGGCCTTCGAAGACCAGGCGATCTTCAACGGCTTCGCTCCGGCGGGCATCGCCGGATTGCACCAATCCGCCCAGGGGGCGCCGATCGCGCTCAAGCGGGAGGACAACGCCTTCGTCGAGGCGGTGGCCGAGGCCCGGACCCGGCTGCGCAAGGCGGGCATCCGCGGCGGGGCCAACCTGGCGGTGTCGGGGGCCATCTGGAAGTTCCTCGCCCATCCGACGGCCGGCGGCACCTTGCGGGCCGACATCGAGAGGCAGATCGAGGGCAAGGTGATCTACGCCGAACTGGCCCACGACGCCCTGCTCCTCGCCGCCCGTGGCGGCGACGCCGAACTGACGGTCGGCCAGGACTTCGCGATCGGCTACCAGGGGCACACCTCTTCCGAGGTAAGCCTTTTCCTCACCGAATCCTTCACCTTCCGCGTGGTTGCCCCGGAAGCCCTGGTGGCCTTCACCCTGGCGGCCTGAGGGCCGTTGCCGTCCCGACGGGCGGGCGTCTTCGCTGCTTGCCGGCCGGAGGACGTCCGCCTGTATCTTTTGGGGAACTGCTGCATCGGGGTGGCATGGTTACGCTATCTTTGGCATAAGCCCCACCTTTCGCCACCCACTCAAGTCAAAGACCGTTTTCGGAGGACACTGAAACCATGGCAGGCCAAAAAGGGGCTTGGAGCGACGAGCAGGCCCGCGTTGCGCTGCGCCAGATTTTCGACGCTGCCGTTGCCGCGGCCGACCCGCGGGTGGTGCTCGCGCAGCATCTGCCCGAACGCCCCAAGGGACGCATCGTGGTGGTGGGCGGCGGCAAGTCGGCGGCGGTGATGGCCGCGGCCGTCGAGGCCGCCTGGCCCGATGCCGACCTCTCCGGCGTGGTGGTGACCCGCTACGAGCATGCGGTGCCGACGAAAAAGATCCGCGTCATCGAGGCCTCCCACCCGGTGCCCGACGCCAACTCCGAGGCCGGCGCCCGCGCGGTGCTGGAGGCCGTGCGGGGCCTGGGGCCGGATGACCTGGTGCTGGCTCTGATGTCGGGCGGCGCCTCGGCGCTGATGGCCCTGCCCGCCCCCGGCCTGACGCTGGCCGACAAGCAGGCGATCAACAAGGCGCTGCTGGCCTCCGGGGCCAACATTTCCGAGATGAACTGCGTGCGCAAGCATCTCTCGGCGATCAAGGGCGGGCGCCTCGCCGCCGCCGCCGCACCGGCCCGGGTGGTGACCCTCGCCATCTCCGACGTCCCCGGCGACAGCCCGGCGGTGATCGGCTCCGGCCCCACCGTCGAGGACCCCACCACCTTTGCCGACGCCCGCAGCATCGTCGCCCGCTACGGCATCGAGCCCTCCCCGCAGGTCGCCGCCCGCCTGGCCCAGGACGCCGACGAGACCCCCAAGCCCGGCAGCCTCGCCCACTGCGAGTTCCGCATGATCGCCACCCCGGCCATGGCCCTGGCGGCCGGGGCCGCCTGCGCCCGCAAGCTGGGCCTGACCCCGCTGATCCTCGGCGACGCGCTGGAGGGCGAGAGCCGCGAGCTCGGCACCGTGATGGCCGGCATGGCCCGCTCGGTCGCCACCCACGGCCTGCCGCTGGCCGCGCCGGCGGTGCTGCTCTCGGGCGGTGAGACCACGGTGAGCATCGGCAAGGGCCCCGCCGGCCGCGGCGGGCGCAACACCGAGTTCCTGCTCGGCCTGGCCGTGGCGCTGGCGGGAGATGCCGGCATCTGGGCCGCCGCCGGCGACACCGACGGCATCGACGGCACCGAGGATGCCGCCGGCGCTCTCGTCACCCCCGACACGCTGGTCCGCGCCCGCGCTTCCGGGCTCGACCCGCGCGCCGTGCTGGCCGGGCACGACAGCTACTCGCTGTTCGGCGCCCTCGGCGACCTCATCAAGACCGGACCGACGCTGACCAACGTCAACGACTTCCGGGCCGTGCTGATCGCCTGACCGCACGGGGCCGGGAGACCTTGCCGTCCCCCGGCCCCGCCGCCACTTAGTGTAGAGATTTCCCGAGGAGAGGCCATGCCCGCGCGCATGATGATCCGTCGTCGCCGTCGCACCAAGATCGTGGCAACCCTGGGACCGGCCAGCTCGACACCGGAAATCCTGGCACGCCTCTTCCAGGCCGGGGCGGACGTGTTCCGCCTCAACTTCTCCCACGGCACCCA
>CALNAL010000377.1 GCA_937874445.1 uncultured Acetobacteraceae bacterium
GCTTCACCGCGCCGAACAGCGATGCCAGCCACATCGTCTGCCGGGCCAAGGCCGTGGTCGTGCAATAGTCCTTCCCGCCCCCCCGGGGACGATCTGAGTATCAGCCCCTGATCGCGGTCTGAAATGCCCCTAAATGAGCGCTCACCGTGGTTTCAAGGGTTTCCCAATCTGCCTGGCTCGCTGTCCCAAACTCGGCGCCCGGCTACAGCGGAGTCAAAAGAATAAAAGTCTGTTTGCTTCTTTTGCTTCAGGAAAAGAAAGCTTTGCCTTGAGTCGGGGGCGCCTACTCGCTGGGCCGCTCGCGTTTGACGAGCGGGACGGCGAACTGCGGTTCGGTATCCCAGGGGAAGAGGATCCACGTGCTCTGCGACACCTCGGTGACGAAGGTGTCCACCAGGCTCTTGCCGGCGGGCTTGGCGTAGACGGTGGCGAAATGGGCCTTGGGGAGAATGGCCTTCACCACCCGGCCAGTGGTGCCGGTATCCACCAGATCGTCGATGACCAGCCAGCCCTCGCCGTCGCCGGCGGCGATCGGGGCCTTGACCACCTCGGGGGCGCCGATCTCGGTCTCGCCGGACTTGCCCTTGGCGTAGGTCACCACCGAAACGGTCTCGACGACGCGGCATTCCAGCTCGCGGGCGATGATGGCGGCCGGGATCAGTCCGCCGCGGGTGATGGCGACGATGCCCTTGAGGGGGCGCATGTCCATCAGTCGCCAGGCGAGGGCGCGGGCGTCGCGGTGCAGCTGGTCCCAGGTGACGGTATAGTAGTGGGTCGGCATCAGAACATTTTCGCTCCGTTGGGGACAGTCGAGTCGGGGGCGAGCAATACCACGGCGCCGTTCTGGTCGGGAACGCCGAGGGTGAGCACTTCGCTTGCGAAGCCGGCAATGCTGCGTGCGGGGAGGTTGGTGACGGCCATCACCTGCCGGCCGATCAGGTGCTCGGGCGTGTAGCGCGCGGTGATCTGCGCGGAGGAGCGCTTGACCCCGAAGGCCGGGCCGAAGTCGATGGTGAGCGCCAGCGCCGGCTTGCGCGCCCCGGCGAGCGGCTGGGCCGCGACGACGGTTCCGACGCGGATTTCCAGCGCGTTGAAGTCCTCGATGGTGGGCATGGGCGAATCTCCCCGTTGCGTGAGCGGCGGAGGATGGCACGGGTGCGTCGCGACGGGGAGGGGCGGAACCGGCCCGTCCCCCCGAATTCTGCGCATCCTGCTCCCGCCGCCGCACGCCCCGGAAGGCGTTGGTGTACGATGGGATGCATTTCCGGGAGTCCCCCGGGGAGGAGCGGCCCGCCCTACCGCCAGACTGGTTTGCCGAGGTTGACGTCGTGCCCGCTGGTCACGGCGCCGCCGACCGCGCCGACCGCGCCGCCGACCGCGGCCCCCACCAGCGGATTGGCCCCGGTGATGGCCGCGACGCCCGCGCCGCCGGCCGCGCCGAGCATGCCGCCCGAGAGGGCCCGGTCGCCGCGATTGTAGCCGCATCCTGCCAGTCCAGTCAGCAACAGGCCCAGCGAGGCATAGACAATGAGACGATGCGAGAACATTTTCCGCTCTCCCTCGTTGTGTTGGGTGCTGTTCCCCCCAGGGGCCAGCAAGGCATCACTTCACATACGACCGTTGTCTGAATTGTGGCGTCATCTCGCCGAAATCAAGTATTTCTCTTTCTTATCCGCATCGATGCTTGCGTTTTTCCGGACTGCTTGCAGCCTTCCGTTCCCCGGCGCCATAATTTCCGTTTCCTTTCGCCTCCCCCCAATGCCTTCAGGAGAAGCGCGTGCGCGATCTGCATCTGCCGGGCCGCAGCCCGGTGCTTTCGGCCCATGGCATGGCCGCCACCTCGATGCCCCAGGCTACCCTTGCCGCGCTCGACGTGCTGCGCTCCGGCGGCAATGCGCTCGACGCCGCGGTGGCCGCCGTGGCCGTGCTGGGCGTGGTCGAGCCGCAGTCCACCGGCCTCGGGGGCGACTGCTTCTGTCTCTACGCGCCCGCCCACCAGCGTCGCGTGGTGGCGCTCAACGGCTCCGGCCGCGCCCCCGCCGGCGCGAGCATCGACTGGTTCGAATCCCACGGAATCGCCGCCCTCGAGCCGACCTCCGCCCACGCGGTGACGGTGCCCGGCGCCGTCTCGGCCTGGGAGACCCTGCTGGAGGCGTATGGAACCCGGGGCTTCGACGAGCTGCTGCGCCCGGCCATCGCCTATGCCGAGGAGGGATTCTTCGTCTCCCCGGTGGTGGCCTCGGCCTGGCAGGCCAACGCCGGCAAGCTGCGCGCCAATGGTGCCGCGCCCTTCCTGCCCGGCGGCCGTGCCCCGGCCTGGGGGGACCGCTTCGTCCAGCCCGAGCTGGCCCGCACCCTGCGCGCGATCGCCCGCCACGGCGCCCGCGCCTTCTACGAGGGCGAGGTGGCCGCCGACCTGGTGGCCGCGCTCAACGCCCGCGGCGGGCTGCACACGCTGGAGGATTTCGCCGCCGGCCGCACCGCCGCCCATTTCGTCGAGCCCATCCACATTCCCTGGAACGGCTACGAGGTCTGGCAGTGCCCGCCCAACGGCTCGGGGATGATCGTGCTGATGATCCTCGGCATCCTCGCCGGCTTCGGCCCCGCGCCCGACGGTCCCCTCGGCGTCACCCGCTGGCAGCGCCACATCGAGGCCGCCCGCCTGGCCTACCGCGACCGCGACGCCTTCCTCGCCGACCCCACCCAGGTGGCGGTGCCGGTGGAGAAGCTCACCAGCCCGGCCTATCTGGACTCCCTGCGCCGTCTGATCCGCGACGACGCGGCCCTGCCCGAGCTGCCGCCGGCCGGGGAGAGCGACCTCGCGCGCCACAAGGACACCGTCTATCTCTGCGTGGTGGACCGCGACGGCAACGCCTGCTCCTTCATCAATTCGCTGTTCCAGGCGTTCGGCTCGGGCATCCTCGGCGCGAAATCGGGGGTGATGCTGCAGAACCGCGGCTTCGGATTCCGTCTCCAGCGCGGCCATCCCAATTGCATCGCCCCCGGCAAGCGGCCGCTGCACACCATCATCCCGGGGATGGTGACGAAGGACGGCACGGCGGTGATGCCCTATGGCGTGATGGGCGGCCACTACCAGCCCATGGGCCAGACCTCCTTCCTGACCAACCACTTCGACTACGGTCTCGACCTGCAGGAATCGCTCGACCTCTGCCGCCTCTTCCCCTTCGGCGGCAAGGTGCAGGTCGAGCGCGGCGTGCCCGCGGCGCTGCGCGAGGGGCTTGCCGCCCTGGGACACAGCCTGGAAGAGGTCGCCACACCCCACGGCGGGGGGCAGGCCATCTGGATCGACCATGCGCGTGGATGTCTGGTCGGCGCCTCCGAACCGCGCAAGGATGGCTGCGCGCTCGGCTACTGAAGAAGCCCCTGAAGAAACGGACCCCCTGATGGACCCCTGCGACCTGACCGCCTGTGCCGCCCGCTCCCTGATCGGCCGCCGCAAGCTCTCCCCGGTGGAACTGGTGGAGAGCTGCATCGCCCGCATCGAGACGGTCGATCCCGCCGTCAATGCCATGCCCATCCGCGACTTCGAGCGGGCCCGCGCCACGGCCCGCAGCGCGGAGGCCGCCGTCATGGCGGGGGGGCCGCTCGGCGCCCTGCACGGCCTGCCGCTCGGGGTGAAGGACCTCCAGGAGACGGCCGGCCTGCGCACCACCTTCGGCAGCCCGATCTTCCGCGACCACATCCCCGCCCGCGACTGGCGCATCGTCGCCGATGCCCGGGCGGCCGGGGCGATCGTGCTGGGCAAGACCAACACCCCCGAGTTCGGCGCCGGCGCCAACACCCGCAACGCCGTTCTGGGCGCCTGCGGCAACCCCTTCAATCCCAGCTACTCCGCCGCCGGCTCCTCGGGCGGCTCGGCGGTGGCGCTGGCCTGCGGCATGGTGCCGCTTGCCACCGGCTCCGATACCGGCGGCAGCCTGCGCAATCCCGCCGCCTTCAACGGCATCGTCGGCTTCCGCCCGACCCCCGGCCTGGTCCCCAGCGAGGCCCGGGCGCTGGGGGCCTCGGGCCTGCCCGTGCTCGGCCCGATGGCCCGCACCGTGGCCGACGCCGCCCTGCTGCTTTCCGCCATCGCCTCCGACGACGCGCGCGACCCGCTGGCCA
Organism: uncultured Acetobacteraceae bacterium; assembly: GCA_937874445.1. Classification (GTDB taxonomy): domain Bacteria; phylum Pseudomonadota; class Alphaproteobacteria; order Acetobacterales; family Acetobacteraceae; genus Rhodovastum. The sequence goes on from CALNAL010000377.1 coordinate 4,126, forward strand.
CCACCATCCACGGCCGCGCCGTCCGCACCCCGGGCGAGTTCTTCCCCCTGGCGCCGATCGACCTCGGCGGGCTGCGCGTGGCCATCACGCCCGACTTCGGCTTCGCCCCGGTGGAGCGCGTGGTGCGCGAGGCCTTCGCCGAGAAATGCGCCCTGCTGGCGGATTCCTTCGCCTCGGTGCGCGAGGCCAGCCCCGACTGTTCCGGCGCCAACGATGCCTTCGCCGTGCTGCGCGCGCTGAATTTCCTGGCCTCGCACCTCGAGCGCCTGCGCACCCGCCCGGAGGACCTCGGCCCCAACGTGCGTGCCAACGTCGAGGAGGGCCTGCGCTACTCCGCCGCCGATGCCGCCCGGGCGCTGGCCACCCAGACTGCGATCTACCGCCGCTGGCAGGTCTTCTTCCAGGATGTGGACATCATCCTGGCGCCGTCCATCACCATTTCGCCCCGGCCCTGGCGCGAGCTTTACCCCACGCAGATCGACGGAGAGCCGACGCAGAGCTATTTCCACTGGCTGGCGATGGCCTATGCGGTAACCCTGCCCGGCCATCCCGCGCTTTCGCTGCCGGTGGGGCGCGACGCCAAGGGCATGCCCTTCGGCCTGCAGATCGTCGGCCCCCGCGGCGGCGACGCCCTGGTGCTGCGCGTGGCCGCGGCGCTGGAGGAGATGCTGGCCGAGGACCCCCGCACCGCCCGCCCCGAGCCGGACCTTGCCGCGCTGCGGGCGGCGCCCCCGATCGCCGAGGCGGAGGGCTTCCTCGGTTTTGCGTGATGTCGTGGTGAGTTGAAGTGGCGCAGAGAGAGACTCCGAAATCCAGCCTGCCGTGGCGACGCGCCCTGCGCCGTGCGTCGCTGCGCCTGATCGTGCGTGTCCGCCGTCAGCCGCGCCGCCGGCCGCCCAAATCCGGCCCCACCACGCTGCGGGTCATCAGCTGGAACCTGCTGCGGCTCACCGGCGCCACGCTGGAGGATGTGGTGCGCCTGGTGCGCGCCCAGCAGCCCGACCTGCTGCTGATGCAGGAGGCCACCGCCGCCATCGATACCCTGGCCGAGGAGGTCGGCGGCCACTACTGGCGCACGCCGCTGCCGGGGCGCATCCACGGCCTGGCGGTGTGGACCCCCAAGCCGCTGCCGCATCCGCCCCTCGTCCTGGAGCTGCCCGCCGGAACCCTCATCCGCCGCGTCTCGCTCATCGTGCGCCTCGGCGACATCGGCATCGCCAACGTCCACCTTTCGCACGGGCAGATGCTGAACCGCCGCCAGCTGCGCGCCCTCGCCAAGGCATTGCCGCCGCGTGCCGCCGTGCTCGGCGACTACAACCAGGTGGGCCCGGCGCTGCTGCCCGGCTTCGCGGACGTCGGACCGCGCGTGCCGACCCACAACATGGGCGATGTCGTGCCGCTGCGTCTCGACCGCTGCCTGGTCCGCGGCCTCGACTGCCTCTCGGCGGCCGTGCTGCCCCGCCGGCATTCCGACCACCGGCCCATCATGGTGACCCTCGAAACCGTCCGGGCCTCCCGCGCCGAAGCGGCCTGAGCGGCCCCCGGGCGTTCCCTATCCCGCCCCGCCGGCGATGCGCACGGCGAGCAGGTATCCCGCGGCGGCGGCCAGCAGGCCGAGCCCGACGGAAAGCCCGACATAGGCTGCCGCGGCCCCGAGCGCCTCGCCGCGGATCAGCTCCAGGGTCTGCTGGCTGAACGAGGAGAAGGTGGTGAAGCCGCCGCACAGGCCCACCATCACGAAGGTGCGCAGGTCGGAGGGGGCGGGGAAGGGGCCGAAGGCGGCGGTCAGCGTGCCGAAGAAGACGATCACGAAGCTGCCGAAGATGTTGATGAGCAGCGTGCCCCATGGAAAGGGAGTGCCCCACCAAGCCACCGTCAGCAGTCCCACGCCATAGCGCGCCATGCCGCCCAGCGCGCTGCCGAGCGCCACCCACAACCACACCATCGTCCCGTCCGAACTTTTGTCTTGCCGAGCGAGTTAGACCGCCGTGCGCGCCGCCGTGCAAGACCCGCAGGCGGGACCCTCAACGGATAAGGCGTTCCTGCTTCTTGCCTGATCGCGAGAAGAACACCGCCCCCTGCCTGGGGCGGCCTCTAGCCGGCGCCGCTCGTCCAGAGCAGGGCCAGGAGGATCTGCGGGGTCAGGATGCGCAGGCACATGGTGAGCGGATAGACCGCGGCATAGGCGGTGGCCTGGGCCTGGGAGGGGATCAGCGAGTTGGCGAAGGCGAGGGCGGGCGGGTCGGTCATCGAGCCGGCCAGCACGCCGCACAGGGTGAGATGGTTGAGGTGGAAGGTGGCCCGCGCGATCACGCCCACGATCAACAGCGGCAGCAGGGTGATGAAGGCGCCGCACAGCATCCACAGCAGGCCGTCGCCGTGCACCAGCGTGGCGACGAAGCTGGAGCCGGCATTGACGCCGACGCAGGACATGAACAGCGTCACTCCCAGCTCGCGCAGGGTATGGGTGGCGCCGGGGGGCATGTGCCACACCAGCGGCCCGAGGCTGCCCATGCGCGAGAGCAGGATGGCGGCGACCACCGGTCCGCCGGCCAGCCCCAGCGAGAGCGGCGCGGGCACCCCGGGGATGTAGATGGGGATGCTGCCCAGCAGCACGCCCAGCGCCAGCCCGAGGAAGATCGGGATGATCTGCGGGAATTGCAGCGCGGAGGTCTGGTTGCCGAGGATGCCGGAGACCACGCGCAGGTCGGCCTCGGTGCCGACGCAGACGAGATAGTCGCCGAAGGCGAGGCGGGCCTGGCCGTCGGGCACCAGCTCGATGCCGGCGCGGATCAGCCGGGTGATGGTCACGCGGTGGCCGGCGCGCAGGTGCAGCTCGGCGAGGCTGTGGCCCACCGCCTGATGGCGGGTGACCACCAGGCGCAGCGAGCGCACCGGGCCCTCGGTCGGCAGCAGCGGCTGGGCTGCCTCGACGCCGAGCAGGTTGCGCAGCGCCTCCAGCCGCTCCTGGGGCCCCACCACCAGCACCACGTCGCCGTGTACCAGCCGATCCTCCGGCCGGGCGACGCGCTCCTCGCCGTTGTGGCGGATGCGGCTGATGACGGTGCCGAACTCGTGCGGCCCCGGCACGTCGCGCACCAGCATGCCCTCCTCGGGGCCGGTGCGCACCTCGATGCTCATGCGGCTGAGCCGGGTCGCGGCCTGCTGGCGCTCGCGGCTCCAGGCCTGGGCCTCGTCGGCCAGCTTCACCCCGAACAGCCGGCGCAGGATGCCCATGGCGAGCAGGATGCCGACCACGCCGAACGGATAGGCCACCGCGTAGCCCAGCCCCGGGGCCATCCTCTGGGCGTCGGTGACGTCGAGCGCGTGCAGCATCTGCGAGGCGGCGGCCAGCGCGGGGGTGTTGGTCACGGCGCCCGAGAGCAGCCCGACGATCACCTCCAGGGGGATGCCGACGATCTCGAAGATCGCCACCGAGATCAGCGCGCCGAGCACCGTGATGCCGACGGCGAGGCCGTTGAGCAGCGCCCCCTCGCGGCGGAACGACTGGAAGAAGCCGGGGCCGACCGTGATGCCGATGGCATAGACGAACAGGATCAGCCCGAAGCTCTGGGCGAACTCGCGCACCTCCGCTTCGATGCGGAAACCGAGATGGCCGAGCGCGATGCCCACGAACAGGGGCCCGGCGATGCCCAGCCGCACCGGCCCGATGCGCACCTCCCCGAGCAGCAGGCCGAGGGTGGCCACCAGGGTCATGACCATCAGGCCGTTGGCCACGCCCTGACCGGAGAGAAAAAGGGAATACGCCCATGCGAGCATTGGTTGTCCGTCTCCACCCTGTGGTCTTCTGCCCAGCGGCTTGTGCAACGTGGGCTGCCGCTATGCCACGGAGTCGTGGCACAGGGCACAAGGCATTCCTACTGCGAATACGAAACCGGTAACAGGGACAACCCCTCGGGCCAGTATCGCGGAATTGTGATGACCGCCGGGCGGCAAAAAAAGGTCGCCTGGGGGAAGGTCAGCCGCCTTCTTCCTGCAGATGCCGGCGGGCCTCTTCCAGGCGGGCGAGATCGTCGGGCGGCAGCTTCATCGGCTTGAGGTCGAGCCCTTCCAGCGCCTCGATCATCGCCTGCACCACGACCAGGCGGGTGAACCACTTGTTGTCGCCCGGCACCACGAACCACGGCGCCCAGGGGGCGGCGGTGGCGGCGATCGCCTCTTCGTAGGCGTCCATGTACTCCGCCCAGTGGGCGCGCTCGGCGAGGTCGGCGGCGCTGAACTTCCAGTTCTTGTCGGGCGTGTCGAGTCGTTCGAGGAAGCGCCGCTTCTGCTCCTCGCGCGAGACGTTGAGGTAGAACTTGAGCACGAGCGTGCCCTGGCGGGCGAGGTAGCGCTCGAAGGCGGCGATGTCCTCCAGCCGGTGCGCCCAGAAATGGCGGCCCCCGACGAGCGGGGCGGGCAGGTTCTGGCGTGCCAGCACCTCGGCGTGCACGCGCGCCACCAGCACCTCCTCGTAGTGCGAGCGGTTGAAGATGCCGATGTGTCCGCGCGCGGGCAGGCAGATGCCGACCCGCCAGAGGAAGTCGTGGGCCAGCTCGGTCGGCCCCGGCGCCTTGAAGGAGGTCACCTGCACGCCCTGCGGGTTCACCCCCGACATGACGTGCTTGATGGTGCCGTCCTTGCCGGCGGCGTCCATGGCCTGGAAGACGCACAGCATCGCCCAGGAGGCGTGCGGGTAGAACAGCTCCTGCAGCTCGGCGAGCCGCTGCACCCCCTCGGCGAGCAGGGATTCGGCGGCGCGTTTGTCGACGATCCCCTCGGCGATGTCGGCGGGGGGGTAGTCCTTGAGGCGAAATCCCTTGCCCGAGGTGACCCGGTAGCGTTCGAGCAGCTTGCGAACCTGCTTGGGCTTCATCTTCCCCCCCTTGCGACCCTACCGGCCGCGCTTGACCGCCAGTCCGGCGTCGGCCTGACAGGTCGGCATCATTTCGATGCGGGTGATATCGAGATGGGCGGGGCGGGCGAGCGCCCAGGCCACCGCGTCGGCGATGTCCTCGGGCAGGATCGGCTCGGTGCCCTCGTAGAGCGCCGCCGCCTTCTCGTCGCTGCGCAGGCGGACGTTGCTGAACTCGGTCCCGCCGCACAGGCCGGGCTCGATATTGGTCACGCGCACCTTCGTGCCGATGAGGTCGGCGCGCAGGTTGGCGGAGAACAGCGTGACGAAGGCCTTGCTGGCGCCATAGATGTCGCTGCCGGGGTAGGGGTGGCTGCCGGCGGTGGAGGAGAGGTTGATGATGTGTCCGCGGTTGCGCTCCCGCATGCCGGGAACCAGCACCCGGGTGAGGCGGACGAGGCCGGTGTTGTTGGTGGCGATCATCTGCTCCCAGTCCTCGATCCGGGTCTCCCAGACCGGGCTGGCGCCGAGGGCGAGGCCGGCGTTGTTGACCAGGACGTCCACCTCCTGCCAGCCGGCGGGCAGCGAGCCGGGCAGGGCCAGCACGGCGTCGCGGTCGGTGACGTCGAGGGCGATCGGCAGCAGGGCCGGCCCGAGTTCGGCGGCGAGGCTTTCGAGACGTTCGAGGCGGCGGGCGGCGGCGATGATGCGATGCCCCTCGGCGACCAGACGACGGGTGATGGCGGCGCCGAATCCGGCGGAGGCACCGGTAACGAGAGCGGTGGTTGGCACGACAGACAGAACCTCACGAAATGTCGGGACGAAACAGCGGGCCGCCATCCTCGTCCGCGAACGGGCCGGTTGGCAACCGCAAGTTGGTCGGGAGCGTGCCGCGGCTGGGCAAGGCAAGCAAGGCAAGGTGTTCTCCTTTCGAGAAAGGAGAACCAGGAAAGCTTCATCCGTTAAGGGCTCCGCGTCTGTGTCACGCGCGGAGCCAAACGAACAAAGTCCTTTTTGCTTCGTTTTCCTTCAGGAAAAAGAAGCCTTCCTTGACCCTTCCTCAGTCCGGCAGGCGAAAGCGGGCCGAGACGGGGCAGTGGTCGGAGAGGCGGTCGCGGTCCTCGTGGCGGGTGAGGGCGGGGTCGGCGTTGCGATAGACCAGCACGTGCAGGCTGGCCGGCTCCAGCCAGGCGCGGGCGGCGCCGCCCGCCCGCAGGGGGTCGCTGGAGCGCCCGCCGCCCCCGCCCGGGCTGGAGAAGCCGGCGGTGACGCGCACCAGCGGCGCGGCCTGCTGGAGGGCGGGCCAGAAGGTGTCGGGCGGCTCCATCCAGCGGTTGAAGTCGCCGAGGATGACGAAGGGCACGCCCTCGGCGGTGCGCTGGGCGATCCAGCCCTGCAGCGCGGCGAGCTGGAAGCGCAGCTGCGGGCAGGCGGGGCGGCGGCGGGAGGCGATGGGGTCCTCGCGGCAGCCGGCCTTGAGGTGCACCGCCAGCAGGCGCAACCGTCCGCCGGGGGTGACGAGCGTGATATCGGCGCCGGAGCGCAGGCGCCCGCCCGGGGGGACGAGGGCGGCGAGGTCGGAGTTGACCTCGAAGCGCAGCCCGCGCCGCACCGCGAAGCCGACGCGCTGGACGACGTCGTCGCCGGTGAAGTGCAGCGCGTAGCGATCGGGCGGGAAGAGGCGGGCGGCGGGCTCTGGGCCGTCCACCTCCTGCAACGCCACCACGTCGGCGGCGAGGCGGTCGGCGGCGGCGCGCAGGGCGGTGAAATCCTCCGGGGCGCGGGCGTGGACATCGGCGGGCAGGGCAGGGTCGCCGGAGGGGCGCAGGGTCAGCCAGTCGAGGTTCCAGGTGGCCAGCTTGAGTTCGCCCGCCCCGGCGGGCATGGCAAGCAGGAGAACCAGCAGGAATCCCAGGAAATTTGGCCACCGACGCATCGTTTCAGTCCTCCTCCTTGCGGAACGGCGAGAGCGCCATCAGGGCCTCCCGCTCCGCCTCCTCCTGCGCCCGCTCCTCGCGCAGAAAGGCCGCGACCGCCCGGCGCAGTCCGGCGTGGGCGATCCAATGCGCCGAATACGTGGGCCGCGGCAGATAGCCCCGCGCGATCTTGTGCATGCCCTGGGCGCCGGCCTCCACGCGCGCCAGCCGGTGGGCGATCGCGAATTCGATGGCACGGTAGTAGCACAGCTCGAAGTGCAGGAAGGGCACCTCGCCGCGGCAGCCCCAGTTGCGGCCGTAGAGGGCCTGCGGGCCCCGCAGGTTCAGCGCCCCGGCCACCCATTCCCGCCCGCGCCGGGCCAGCATCAGCACCACCGACTCGCCCAGCCGCTCCCCGAGCCGGGTGAAGAAGTGCCGCGTCAGGTAGGCCGTGCCCCATTTGCGGTCCACCGTGTCGGTGTAGAAGCCGTAGAAGGCATCCCATTCGGCGCGCCCGATCTCCGGGCCGCGCAGGGTGACGAACTCCAGTCCCGCGGCCGCCTCGCGCCGTTCGCGGCGGATCATCTTGCGCTTGCGCGAGGAGAGCGTGGCCAGGAACGCCTCGAAATCGGCATAGCCGGCGTTTTCCCAGTGGAACTGCGTGCCTTCCCGCGTGAGCCATCCCGCGCGCTCCAGCGCCGTGGCTTCGGCGGCGGTGCAGAAGGTGGCATGCACCGAGGACAGCCCCATCTCGCCGCACGCCTGCGCCAGCGCGCGGCCGAGCGTTTCCGGGGGGAGGGTGCGGCTGAGCAGGCGCGGTCCCGGCACCGGACTGAACGGACTGGCTATCTGGAGCTTGGGGTAGTAGCGCCCGCCGGCCTGCTCGAAGGCGCGGGCCCAGCCCTGGTCGAAGACATATTCGCCCCAGGAATGGCTCTTGACGTACATCGGCGCCACCGCCGCCACCTGCCCCGCCGCGTCGCGCACCACGGCGTGGCGCGGCAGCCAGCCGGTGCGGGCCGAGGCCGAACCGCTTTCCTCCAGCGCCAACAGAAAATCGTGGGAAACGAAAGGGTTGTCCTGCGGAAGGCAGGCGTCCCAGACCGCCGGTTCGATGTCCGCGATCGACGCATGCAGCGTCAGCGTCAGGGCGGGGGAGGTGTCCGGCATGCCGCATCAGGTGGGGAGCAACGGCGCGGGCGGCAAGGCGTCCGCCCTGCGGGCGGATCGAAGAAAGCAGTTCTTTTTTCGAGAAAAAAGAACCCAAAAAGCTTTGTTCGTTAAGAGCGATGGCTCCCTGGAGAAGCCTCGCGGGGAGTCGAAATAAAGGCTTCGCCGCTGTTGCACAACGGCGAAGCCCATAACCATACTTTCCTTCCGGCCCGCCGTTATTCCCTCGGCCCCGCCGACGCACGTCTTCAAACGAACAAAAGTCTTTTTGCTTCTTTTTCTTCAGAAAAAGAAGCGCTTGCTTCCTTGGCCTCGTCAGGCGATCTCGAACATCCCCTCGACCTCGACGGCGGCGTCGAGCGGCAGTGCGGGCACGCCGACGGCGGAGCGGGCGTGGCGGCCGGCCTCGCCGAACACGGCCACCGCGAGGTCGGAGGCGCCGTTGACCACCTTGGGCTGGTCGGCGAAGTCGGGGGTGCAGGCGACGAAGCCGCCCAGGCGCACCACGCGCACCACGCGGTCGAGGTCGCCGCCGCAGGCCGCCTTGAGGTGGACCAGCAGGTTGATGAAGCTGGTGCGCGCCGCTTCCTGGCCGCGTTCGAGGGACACCGCGCCGCCCAGCTTGCCGGTGGCGACGAGCGTGCCGTTGTGCAGCGGAATCTGGCCGGAGATCACCACCAGATGGCCCGTGACCACGAAGGGCACATAGTTGGCGATCGGGGCCGTGGGGGTCGGCAGAACGATGCCGAGTTCCTTCAGTTTTGCGTCAATACGTCCAGCCATCGTCCTGATTCCTTGGTTATTTCCCGACGACGCGCAGCGCCCGACGCCGTTGGCGCGGCCCCTCGGGGGGCAGATCCATCGGCAACAGCGGAGCCCGCTCGGGGGCACCCTCGCCCACCGTGTCGCTTTCCTCTTCCTCGGCGGGAGGGATGTCGGTCTGGCCGAGGTAGTTGGCGGCGAGGTGGCGGAACACGTAGTCGAGCAGCGAGGTGGCGCGCGGCACCGCCGGGTCGCCCTCCACGGTGCCGGCGGGGCCGAAGCGCGAGAAGGTGAAGGTCTCGACGAATTCCGCGAGCGGCACCC
>CALNAL010000378.1 GCA_937874445.1 uncultured Acetobacteraceae bacterium
CCCCTATGCCTTCCTCGGCTGGTTCAAGGGCATCGTCGTCTCGGGCGAGGAGCGGATCGCCAAGCCCGACCCGCGCATCTGGCAGATCGTGCTGGACCGCTTCGGCCTTTCCGCCCCCGACGTGCTGTTCATCGACGATTCCCCGCGCAACGTGGCGGCCGCCGCGCAGCTGGGGTTCGCGGCCACGCAGTTCACCTCGCCCGAGGCCCTGCGGAAGGACCTGCTGGCGCACGGACTGCTCGCCGGCTGAGCCTTTCCCGACGGAACCGACGCCTTCAGGCACACCCGGAGCGGGCATCCCGATCACAGGCGCGCGAGAACATGTGCGGTTGAGTAACCGACTCCTTGCAAATTCGTCATCCGGCACGTAGATGCAAAATTCGTTGCGAATGAAACATTCCAGCGCGCCCGATCCGCCGCTTCAACAAACAACGGTTCCGGCAGCCAGGAAGCGGCCCGGGAACCGGCAAGGGGAAACAAGAATGCATCCGGATCTCGTCACCCGAGTCAAAAAGCATCCGACATTCGTAGATCTCGTCCAGAAACGCAACCGCCTCTCCTGGCAGATCGCAATCCTGATGTGCGTCATCTACTTCGCGTTCGTCTTCCTGGTCGCGTTCGACAGGCAGATCCTGGCCATCAAGCTGGGCGCCACTCTGACCTTGGCCTTTCCGCTCGGCCTCGGCGTTATTCTCTCGGCCATCGTGCTCACCGGGTTCTACGTGGCCCGGGCCAATCGCGTCTATGACCAGATGACCCGCGAGATCGTGGAGGACGCACGATGAGCCGCTTCCGCGCCCCCGGTGCCCTGCGGTCCGCCCTGCTGCTGCCCGCCCTGCTGCTGCCGGCGTCCGCTGCCCGGGCCGCCGGCCCCGATCTTGGCCAGGCCCAGCAGCAGGCCACCAATTTCATGGCCATCGGCATGTTCGTGGTCTTCGTGCTGTTCACGCTCGCCATCACCTGGTGGGCTGCCCGGCGCACCCGCTCGCGGCGCGACTTCTACGCCGCCGGGGGGTCCATCACCGGCTTTCAGAACGGGCTGGCCATTGCCGGGGATTTCATGTCCGCGGCCTCCTTCCTCGGCATTTCCGCGCTGGTCTACTCCAACGGCTACGATGGGCTGATCTACTCGATCGGCTTCCTCGTCGGCTGGCCGATCATCGTCACGCTGATGGCCGAGCGGCTGCGCAACCTCGGCAAGTTCACGTTTGCCGACGTGGTCAGCTACCGCCTCGGCCAGACTCCGGTGCGCACGCTGGCCGCCTGCGGCACCCTCGTCGTGGTCGCCTTCTATCTCATCGCGCAGATGGTCGGCGCGGGGCAGCTCATCAAGCTTCTCTTCGGCCTGGACTACGACGTTGCCGTCGTGCTGGTGGGCGTGCTGATGGTGCTCTACGTCTCCTTCGGGGGGATGCTCGCCACCACCTGGGTGCAGATCGTCAAGGCCTGCCTGCTGCTCGGCGGCGCCACGCTGATGGCCTTCCTGGTACTCGCGGCCTTCGGCTTCAACCCCATCGCGCTGTTCGCCCGCGCCGTGGAGGTCCACCCCAAGCACGCGGCAATCATGCTACCGGGCTCGTTCGTCGCCAACCCGGTCGACACCATCTCGCTCGGACTCGCGCTGATGTTCGGCACCGCCGGACTGCCGCACATCCTGATGCGCTTCTTCACCGTGGCCGACGCCCGCGAGGCCCGCAAGTCGGTGTTCTGGGCGACCAGTTTCATCGGCTACTTCTACATCCTCACCTTCATCATCGGCTTCGGCGCGGTGACCCTCGTGGCCACCAACAGCTTCTATCTCGACGGCACCACCCTGCGCGGGGGCGGCAACATGGCCGCGGTCTGGCTCGCCCATGCCGTCGGCGGCGACGTGCTGCTCGGCTTCATCTCCGCCGTGGCCTTCGCCACCATCCTCGCGGTGGTCGCGGGGCTCACCCTCTCCGGCGCCTCGGCGGTCTCGCACGATCTCTACGCCAATGTCTTCCGCCGCGGCCGGACCGACGAGAAATCCGAGCTGCGGGTCTCCAAGATCACCGCGCTGGTGCTGGGGGTGGTGGCGATCGGGCTGGGCATCGCCTTCGAGAAGCAGAACATCGCCTTCATGGTCGGGCTGGCCTTCGCCATTGCCGCCTCGGCCAACTTCCCGCTGCTCATCCTCTCCATGTACTGGCGCGGGCTGACCACCCGCGGCGCGGTCATCGGCGGGTCGCTGGGCCTGCTGGTGGCGGTCGCGCTGACCGTCCTCAGCCCGTCGATCTGGGTGGCGGTGCTGGGCTACAAGACGGCCATCTTCCCCTACAGTGCCCCGGCCCTGTTCTCGATGCCGGTGGCCTTCATCGGCTGCTGGCTCGTCTCGGTGCTCGACCGCTCACGCCAGGCCGACACCGAGCAGAAGGCCTTCGAGGCCCAATACGTGCGCAGCCAGACGGGCATCGGAGCCGAGGGCGCCGCCGCCCACTGACGCCGACGATCCCCGGGCGGGGCGCACCTCGAGTCGCGCCCCGCCTTCACATCTGCGGGAACGGAAGGGCCGGAAGCGGCCCGCCTCCAACGGGAACTCCGCGTAAGCCCAGCCCCCCTCTTCGCGGAATGCAAGGCGGGGACTGGCTGACAGGCGGCCATGCGCCCCGGGCATCCCGCTCCGCGCCTCCCCGGACTGGACATCGCGCCCTGCGAGCCATTCTTAAGCGGAAAGGCCTGCCGCTTTTCCTGAGGATGCACGCGCATGGACATGACCGCCCCGGGGTTCGGGATCGACTTTGCCGCTCTGGCCACCCGCAAGGGGCTGGTTGCGCTGGATGCCCGATTCCTCGACCGTCTGGCCGGGCGCGACGCCGATCTGCATGCTCGCCTGCTGGCAGCACGGGAGGCCCCCGGGAAGCTCGCCAAGGCGGACGAAAGCGCCTTGATGATCGCCCTGGCGCCGGTGCTGGAGACGTTCCTGGGCGAGATTTTCGGCATCTCGGAGGAACTCGGGGCGATCGCCGCCGAGACCCGCCGGCTCGATGCCATCCCCCGCTGCAAGAGGCTGTTCGTGCAGCGCCAGGCCGTGCGCAAATACCCCGATCCCGCGGGCTTCGACGGCCCTGCCCTGCGCGCCGGGCTCGAGACCCTGCTGGGGGCGCCCCTCAGCGAGTTGGGATTCGCCGAGGCGGTGGCCGCCTGGGAAAAGGACGGCGCCGCGGACCGGCTGGATGCGGCAATGCGCTATGCCGCCTGGGCCACGCTCACCGCGGCAGGGCAGGCACAGTGGCGCGGCGGCACGCTGTTTTCGGTGCCGGCTAAAACCGACCCGCAGCACCTGGTGCCGCTGATCCACGAAACCTATGCCGGCGTGGACACCCAGGGACTGCCCCCCGACATGTTCCGCCACCGGGACGGTTTCTCGCTCACAGATGCCGGCCTGACGCGCCAGCAGGCGCTCGATTCGATGAACTACTGCATCTGGTGCCACAACCAGGGCAAGGATTCCTGCTCGCACGGACTGCGGGATCGCAAAACCGGCGCCTTCCAGAAATCCCCCTTCGGGGTCACCCTCGCCGGCTGCCCGCTGGAGGAGAAGACCAGCGAGATGCAGTCGCTGCGCGCCGCCGGCCTGCTGCTCGGCGCCTTCGCCACCATCGCCACCGACAACCCGATGATGGCCGCCACCGGCCAACGCATCTGCAACGACTGCGTGAAGGCGTGCATCTACCAGCGCCAGACGCCGGTGGACATTCCCCAGGCCGAGACGGAGATCCTGCGCGAGGTGCTGGCGCTGCCGTGGGGATTCGAGATCTACGCCCTGCTGACACGCTGGAATCCGCTCGACATCCGCCGCCCGCTGCCGCGGCCTCCCTCGGGGCGCAAGGTGCTGGTGGTGGGGCTGGGACCGGCGGGCTTCACCCTCGCCCACCACCTGCTCAACGACGGGCACACCGTGGTCGCCATCGACGGGCTGAAGCTCGAGCCCCTCGGCTTCGACCCGTGCGAGCCCGTGCAGGACGCACAAACCCTGTTCGAGGATCTCGACGACCGTGTGCTCGCCGGCTTCGGCGGGGTCGCCGAATACGGCATCACCGTGCGGTGGAACAAGAACTACCTCAAGCTGATCCGCATCCTGCTGGAGCGGCGCCCCGAGTTCGCGGCTTTCGGCGGTGCGCGCTTCGGCGGCGGGGCCACGCTGTCGGCGGAGGATGCCTGGGCGCTGGGATTCGACCACATCGCTCTGTGCATGGGCGCCGGCAGGCCTACGGTGCTCGACATCCCCAACGGGCTCGCCCGCGGCGTGCGCCAGGCCAGCGATTTCCTGATGGCCCTGCAGCTGACCGGGGCGGCCAAGAAATCTTCCATTGCCAACCTGCAGATTCGCCTTCCCGTGGTGGTGGTCGGCGGCGGGCTGACCGCCATCGACACCGCGACCGAGAGCCTCGCCTACTACGTCCGGCAGGTGGAAAAATTCGCGCATCGTTATGAAATCCTGGTCGCCGAACGGGGCGCCGGGGCCGTGCGGGCGCGCTGGAGCGAAGAGGAGGCGGAAATCGCCGACGAGTGGCTGGCGCATGCCCGCGCCCTGGCCGCCGAACGCACCACCGCCGCGCGCGAGGGCCGCGCCCCCGACTTCCCGACGCTGCTGCGCGCCTGGGGCGGCGCCACCCTCGCCTATCGCCGCAAGCTGACGCAGAGCCCCTCCTACACCCTCAACCACGAGGAGGTGGCCAAGGCGATGGAAGAAGGGATCCGTTTTGCTGAAGAACTGACCCCGGCTGCCGTGGAGGTGGACCGTTTCGGCCATGCCGCCGGCCTGCGCTGCCGCCGTCCCGACGGATCGGAGGCCCTGCTGCCCGCGCGCGCCGTGCTGGTCGCCGCCGGCACCTCGCCCAACACCGTCATCGCCCGCGAGAAGGGCGCGTTGGGCCGCGACGGCATCGAACTCGACGGACGCTACTTCCAGGCCATCACTCCCGAGGGCGAGAAGGTCACGCCGGTGCGCGGCCTCGCCAAGCCGGAGGTGGCGCAGGTGCTGATGCACCGCGATGACGAGGGACGCGCCATCAGCTTCTTCGGGGATCTGCACCCGAGCTTCTTCGGCAATGTCGTCAAGGCGATGGCCTCGGCCAAGCGCGGCTACCCCGTCGTCTCGGCGATGCTCGCACGGCGCCCCGCCAGCACCGAGGAAGGCTGGGCCGTCATCGCGCGCTGCCGCGACGCGCTGGTGGCGCGGGTGGAAAAAGTGCAGCACCTGACACCTCATATCATCGAGGTCACGGTGCGGGCCCCGGCGGCCGCGCGGGCCTTCCGTCCGGGGCAGTTCTATCGGCTGCAAAACATGGAGCGCAACGCGCTGCGACTGGAGGCGCCCGAGGGACGCACCGTGCTGGCCATGGAAGGCCTCGCCATGACCGGGGCCTGGACCGACAAGGACCGCGGGCTGCTCTCGGTCATCGCACTCGAGATGGGCGGCTCCTCCTCGCTCTGCGCGCGCCTCAAGCCCGGCGAGCAGGTGGTGCTGATGGGCCCCACCGGCACGCCCACCGAGATCCACCCCGACACCACCGTCGCGCTGATCGGCGGCGGGCTCGGCAACGCCGTGCTGTTCTCCATCGGCGCCGCCCTGCGCGCGGCCGGCTCGAAGGTGCTCTACTTCGCCGGCTACAAGGCGATGCGCGACCGCTACAAGGTCGAGGAGATCGAACGCGCCGCCGATGCCATCGTGTGGTGCTGCGACGAGGCGCCTGGGTTCACGCCGGGACGACCGCAGGACCGCAGCTTCGTGGGCAACATCGTCCAGGCCATCGCCGCCTATGGCGCGGGACGCCTCGGCGCGCAGGCGGTGCCCCTGCGGAATGCCGAGCACCTCATCGTCATCGGCTCGGACCGCATGATGCAGGCCGTCGGCGTGGCCCGCCACGGCGTGCTCGCGCCCTACCTCAAGCCCGGACACACCGCCATCGGCTCCATCAACTCGCCGATGCAGTGCATGATGAAGGAAGTCTGCGCCCAGTGCCTGCAGCCGCAGATCGACCCCGAAACCGGGGAGCGCACCGTGGTGTTTTCCTGCTTCAACCAGGACCAGCCGCTCGACCGCGTGGACTTCCCCACCCTCAACGAACGCCTGCGCCAGAACGGCACCCAGGAAAAACTCACGGCGCAGTGGATCGACCGCACCCTCCAGCGGATCGACGCCTGACGCGGCAAGGCTTCTTTTTGCCTTCCGGGAAAAGAAGCAAAAAGGACTTTGTTCGTTTGGCTCCGCGACTGACACAAGCGCGGAGTCGTAACGAATAAAGCTTCCCTGGTTCTCCTTTCTCGAAAGGAGAACACCTTCCTTGCCTTGCTGGTGTGCTTGCGAGACTTGGCATCAGGCCTACGGGCATCGCGCTCTAGGTTTCGCCCAGCCATTGCATGCGGATGCGGTGATAGGTGCCGTCCTCGTGCATCTGCAGCAGGATGTGGTCTACCCGCTTGCGCAGCGGGCTGGCGAGCGGAAAGGCGAAGCCCACGTTGTTGGTGGCGAACGGACGGCCGGCCAGCCGCACCTGGCCACGCCCTTCGTGGGCGGCATAGTAGCGCAGGGCCGCCGAGCCCAGCACCACGGCGTCCACCTTGCCCTCCAGGAGGGCCTGGTAAAGCTCGACGTCGCTGGCACATTCGTGGACCTTGGCATGGTAGCGGTGCAGGATGGGGATCGTCGTGCTGCCTGCCGGGGTGGCCACCTTGCGCCCGGCGAGATCGCTCGGGCCGCTGATCGTGCCGTGGAATTCTCGCAGTGCGAGCTTGGTCGTCAGCTGGGCGGTGTAGGAGGCGACGAAGATGATGCCCACGAACATCCACAGCACGGTGAGACCGCTGGCCGTCCACGAACGGGGAGGACGCCGACTGCCCTGGCCCAGCAGCGTGGTGGCGGCCCAGTACATCGCGTGGAAGATGGCCGGGAAATAGCGTTCGCGCGGCCTCCGCCGTTCCAGCTGCTCGAGCAGCCAGAGCAGATGCGCGGCGATCGTCACCAGGAGGAGCGCAATGCCCAGCCAGGTCAGCGACGAACGCGAGAACAGCAGGTCGACGAAGCCGCGCAGCCAGTTGGGAGGCGTGATGCCGCCGCTGTCACGCACCATGATGCCCAGCCCGCTCTCGAGGATCGGGTAGGAAAAGTCGAAATCGCGGTCGCGCTCGGCGCTGTAGAACAGGCCTCCGACGCCGGCATCGACCTGCCCCGCGCGCAGCAGCGCGAGCATGTCATCGGCATTGGCGACCATCCGGTAGGTCGTGGTGGTGCCCATCCGCCGGGCAATCTCGTTCCACAGGTCGATGGAAAACCCTTCCGGGGTGTCGCCCTTGACGACGACGAAGGGTTCCAGGGGGAAGCTGGCGACCCGGAGCGGAGGGGGCGCGCTCTGGCTCCAGGCGGGGGCGGCGAACAGCATCGCTGCCATCCACAGCGCAGCCAGTCTGACCATGCCGCCCCTCCCTTCGCTGACGTTCCGGTTCGACGCACCCGGGGAGAAGGATGGAGTACGTTCTTGCTCCGGCCCGGTCAAGGCGCGGCACGTCCGGTGGAAGATGCCGAAAAGGGTTCATCCGTCAAGGCTCCGCGCCTGAAACAGACGCGGAGCCAAAGGGGGAAAGTCCTTTTTGCTTCTTTTTCCTGAAGGAAAAAGAAGACCCTCCCTTTCTTTCCCTTCCCTCAGGTCACGGGGCCGGGATTGAACACGGCGAGGTCGTTGTGCAGGCCCCAGTGGTCGGCCCACACCTGCTTGCGGCCGGAGGCGACGTCGAGGATGAGGCGGAAGAGTTCCCAGCCCACCTCCTCGATGGAGGCCTGGCCGGTGGCGATGCGGCCGGCATCGATGTCGATCAGGTCGTGCCAGCGTTTGGCCAGGTTCGTGCGGCTCGACATCTTGATGACCGGGATCGCCGCCAGCCCGTAGGGCGTGCCGCGCCCGGTCGAGAACACCTGCAGCGTGATTCCCGAGGCCAGCTGCTGGGTTCCGCAGATGAAGTCGGAAGCCGGGGTGGCGGCGAAGATCAGCCCCTTGCGGTGCGGACGCTCGCCGGGCGAGAGCACATCGTCGATCGGCGCCGAGCCGGACTTGGCCACCGAGCCGAGGGCCTTCTCGACGATGTTGGCCAGGCCGCCGCGCTTGTTGCCGGGCGTGGTGTTGGCCGCGCGATCCGACGAGCCTTCGTTGAGATATTCGTCATACCAGGCCATCTCGCGGATCAGCGCCTGGCCGACCTCCGGGGTTGCGGCACGCGGCACCAGCATGTGGATGGCGTCGCGCACCTCGGTGACCTCGGAGAACATCACGGTGCCGCCACAGCGCACGATCAGATCGGACGCAAAACCGATCGCCGGGTTGGAGGTGACCCCCGAGAAGGCATCGGAGCCGCCGCACTGCATGCCGACTACCAGCTCCGAGGCGGGGCAGGTGGTACGGGTGCGGGCATTGAGGTTCTTCAGACGCTTCTCGGCATGCTCCATGATCGCGGCAACCATGGATTCGAAGCCGACCTGGGATTCGTCCTGCAGGCGCACGATGTCGGGCGTGTTGCCCGGAGCGGGCTTGGGGCGGCCCTCCTCGAGAATCCACTCGGGAGAAAGCTTCTCGCAGCCCAGGCCGAGCACCATGGGCTCGCCGCCGAAATTGGCGTTGCGGGCCAGGTTGTGCAGCGAGCGGATGGGCACGGCCGCACCCGGAGCATTGATCGCCACGCCGCAGCCGTAGGTATGGGTCAGCGGCACGATGCCGTCGACGTTGGAATAGTGCGGCAGCATCTCCTCGCGGATGCGGCGCGCGGCATAGTCGGCCACTCCCGCCACGCACTGCACCGAGGTGCTGATGGCGAGCAGGTTGCGCGTGCCCACGCTGCCGTCGGCGTTGCGATAGCCCTCGAAGGTGTATCCCTCGAGCGGGGGAAGATGCGCGGGTCCCTTCCCGGGGACCTTCAGCTCGGCCAGCGCCGGCGCGGGGGGGAGCCGGACGAGGGATTCCTCGATCCAGCTGCCGGCGGGGATGTCACGCGCGGCCAGGCCGATGACCTGCCCGTAGCGCAGGATCGGCGCGCCCTCGGCGAGAGCGACGAGGTTCACCTTGTGGCCCTGGGGGACGTGCTCGCGCAGTGTCAGTCCGGCATCAAAACGTGTTCCCGCCGGCAGACCTCCGTCGTTGACGACGATGGCGACGTTGTCGTCGGGATGAACGCGTATGAATCGGGGAGTTTCGGACATGACGTTCTTCCTTGCCAGGGGCGGCGTATCAAAAGACGGGGGAGGGATGGATCCCCCCTCCCCCGGTTGATGAAAATCGGAACGGCTAGAGCTTGAGCTGCATACGCTTGATGTCCTTGACGATCACCAGGTAGCTCAACGCCGCCACCACGGCGTTGGCCGCGATGAACACCAGCGCCATGTTGAACGAGCCGGTGTAGAAGATGATGTAGCCGATGATGATCGGCGTGGTGATCGAGGAGATGTTGCCGCACATGTTGAAGACGCCACCGGCAAGACCGGTGATCTCCTTCGGCGCGGCATCCGCCATCACCGCCCAGCCCAGCGCGCCCATGCCCTTGCCGAAGAAGGCCAGAGCCATCAGCGCCACCACCAGCACATCCGACGACGTGTAGTTGCAGATGATCATCGAAACGGCCGTCGTCATGCCCAGCACGATCGGGGTCTTGCGGGCAACCGCCAGGGAGTAGCCGCGGCGCAGCAGCCAGTCGGAGAAGATCCCGCCGAGGATGCCGCCGAGGAACCCGCAGATGGCAGGCAGCGATGCCACGAACCCGGCCTTGAGGATGGTCATGTGCCGGGCCTGCACGAGGTAGACCGGGAACCAGCTGATGAAGAAGAAGGTCAGCGCGTTGATGCAGAACTGGCCGAGCATGATGCCGACCATCATGCGGCTCTGGAACAGCTGGAGGATGTAGCTCCACTTCGAACCGGTGGCGTCCTTCTTGGTCTGCACCGCGTCGATGTCCACCAGGCCACCGCCGGCGGCGATGTAGTCGACCTCCTGCTTGTTGGCCCAGGGATGCTCGGAGGGGTTGCCGACCAGCCTGAGCCAGACGAACGCCAGGATGATGCCGAGGCCGCCCATCACGACGAACACCCAGTGCCAGGAGAAGGCAAAGGTGATCCAGCCCATCAGCGGGGCGAAGATGACGGTGGCGAAATACTGCGCCGAATTGAAGATGGCCGCCGCGGTGGCGCGCTCCTGGCGCGGGAACCAGGCGGCAACGACGCGGCTGTTGCCCGGGAAGGACGGCGATTCCGCCGCCCCCAGGCAGAAGCGCAACGCGAAGAACGTGGAGAAGGCCATGAAGCCGGTCAGGAATCCGACGAATCCCTGGGCGATGGTGAAGAGCGACCAGATGAACAGGCTTGCCGCGTAAACCCGCTTCGAGCCGAAGCGGTCGAGGAACCACCCGCCGGGGAGCTGGGCGACCACATAGGCCCAGCCGAATGCGGAAAAGATGAAGCCCATCTGCCGGGCATCGAAGCCCAGCTCATGGGAAAACACCGGCCCGGTGATGGCGATGGTCGCACGGTCGGCATAGTTGACAGCCGTGACCACGAAAAGCATGGCCACGATCAACCATCGGACATTGGTCCTGCGCCCGACCGCAGCTGCCGGTACTGCACTGGCTGTTGACATACGCTCCCTCCTGAAAACGCGACCCGGTCGCGCCATTCGTCTTGCCGGCGCCGTGGCAGTTTTCTGCCCCGGGACCGCCACTTGCGACTTCTGACCGTATCGAGACGGCCAGTCGGCGGGGGATGCCCCCCGAGATTCATCTCGTGAACCAGGACACCGGCGTTCCGGCCGTTCAGCCACTTGGGCTGCCTGAACTCGGCCCGCTTCCACCCTGGTTATAAGTTTGGTTAAAAAAGAATCATGTCACGTTATCCATGCCAATCCCGGCATGGATTGATCCATTTCGTGGATCGGTTCTGCGAATGGCGGGTTCCGGCGGGTTTATGCCCCTCCGTCCCGCCCGGCCCGTCACTCCTGCCCGGGCCCGAAGTGCCGCACCAGGGCATCGCGGAAAGCCGGAACCGCCGGGTTGGTACTGTCGCGACGCCAGACGAGGTGGAGTTCCGCCACCGCGCCCCGCGTCACCAGCGGACGCAGCACCACGCCGTCGAAGTGCATCGCACGCGCCGACTCCGGCACCAGCGCCACCCCCAGCCCCGCGCTCACCAATGCCAGCATGGTATGGGTCTGGGCGATATACTGCACATGCGCCGGGGCCACGCCCGCGGCGGCGCAAAGGCCGGTCACCAGGTCGAAGAAATAGCGCGCCTCCACCGGCGACCACATGACCAGCCGCTCGCCGGCGAGATCGGCGATGGCGGGGTCGGAGGCGCGCGCCAGGGCATGCTCGCGCGGCACCGCCAGCAGCAGTGGCTCGCGCAGGATGCAGACATTGGCGACGAGCCGGCGGTCGAAGGGGCGCCGGACCAGCCCGAGGTCGATGCCGCCATTGGCCAGGGCGTCCATCTGCTCGCTGGTGACCATCTCCTTGAGCACCAGGTCGATCCCCGGCAGGGTCGCCGTGATGTAGGAGACCAGCCGGGGCAGCAGCATGTAGCTCGCCGCCGCCGTGCAGCCGAGGGCGATCGCGCCCTCGTCGCCGCGCGCCACCCGCTTGGCGGCCAGCCCGGCCCCCTCGGCCAGGTCGAGGATGCGCCGCGCCTCGGGCAGGAAGGCCCGCCCCGCCGGGGTCAATCGCACCGAGCGGGAGGTGCGTTCCAGCAGCGCCACCTCCAGCGCGTGTTCCAGCAGCTGGACCTGCCGCGACAGCGGCGGCTGGGTCATGTTCAACCGGGCGGCGGCCCGCCCGAAATGGAGTTCCTCGGCCACCGCGACGAAGCAGCGAAGCTGACTCAACTCAAACATCGATAGGAATCCTGCATCGATCAATGCCTCCATTAGCTTAGACAATCATCGATCGGAGCACTATGGAACATCGCAAACAACATGCCGAACCCCAACCAATTCGATGGAGGCGCCCAGATGACCGGCCCAGCCCTTCCCCCTCCCAGCACGCTTCTTCCCAATGCCTTCAAGGCGGGATTGCAGGCGGGCAAGCCCCAGATCGGCCTGTGGAGCAGCCTGTGCAGCCCCATGGTCACCGAGCTGCTGGGCTATGTCGGCTTCGACTGGATCCTCATCGATTCCGAGCACGCCCCCAATAGCGACTTCGCCGTCGCCTCCCAGCTGCAGTCGCTGGCGCTCGGCACCGCCGAGCCCGTGGTGCGCGTGGCCTGGAACGACCAGGTGATGCTCAAGCGCCTGCTGGACGTCGGCGCCCGCAGCATCCTGGTGCCGATGGTGCAGAACGCCGAGCAGGCCCGCGCCGCCGTCGCCGCCACCCGCTATCCGCCGCACGGCATCCGCGGCGTCTCGGTGGCCCAGCGCGCCAACCACTTCGGCCGCGTTCCCGGCTACCTGAAGAACGCCTCGCAGGAAATGTGCGTGCTCGTCCAGCTCGAGACCCGCGAGGCGCTGAAGCACCTCGAGGAAATCGCCGCGGTGGAGGGCATCGACGGGCTGTTCATCGGGCCGTCGGACCTGGCCGCCTCGCTCGGCCATCTCGGCGACAATGCCCACCCCGACGTGCAGACAGCGATCGCCGATGCCTGCGCCCGCGCCAAGAAGGCCGGCAAGCCGCTGGGCATTCTCGCCCCGGTGGAAGCCGACGCCCGGCGCTACTTCGAAATGGGCTTCGCCTACGTCGCCATTGGCAGTGATGTCGGCGTGCTCAACAATGGCGCCCGTGGCGCTCTCAACCGGATGCGCGAGGCCGTCGGCCTGACCAAGCTCGGCTGATTCCCCGCGCGACACGCCCGGGTGCCCCCCGGGCGACGTTTCCCCCCTTCACATCAGGAAGTGCTTTTCAAATGAGCAAAGTTGGTTTTGTTGGTCTGGGCATCATGGGCCGCCCGATGGCGGGGAATCTGGTGGCCG
>CALNAL010000379.1 GCA_937874445.1 uncultured Acetobacteraceae bacterium
CATCTCCAAGGCGGGGCTGGCGATGGCGGTGGCGGGCTTCGCCGCGCGGCTGGCCGGCGAGGGGATCGGGGTGTTCGAGATCCGGCCGGGTATCATCCGCACCGACATGACCGCCGGGGTGGCGGCCAAATACGACCAGGTGATCGCCGGCGGGCTGGTGCCGGCGCGGCGCTGGGGGGAGGGGGCGGACATCGCCGCGGCGGTGCGCGCCCTGGCCCGGGGCGACCTGGCGTTCGCCACCGGGTCGGTGCTCGACCTCGGGGGCGGTCTGGCGATCAGCCGGCTGTGAGAGATTTGGTCATAAAATAGACATTCCCGCTCGGTGGGTGATCGATAGAGGGCAGCTCCGTGCGGATGTGCTGAATTTTCGGGCTCATTATCCCATTATGCAGGAAAAATAGATCATATTTCCCGTATAATGGGAATGGAGGGCATTTCCAGTTTCTTGTCCGGGGGCGCTTCCTAGGCTCGCACCCAGGCTTCCCCCGCGACAGGAGACGGAAACGCAACCCTCTGGGCCCTCTTCAGGCTTTCTTTCCCCCCGGATCGGCGAGCGGCGCCGGGTGGTGATGATCTCCGGCGGGGCCCGCGGCATCGGCGCCGCCGTCTGCCGGCGCCTGCTGCCGGAGGGATACGCCCTCAGTCTCGGCCTGCGGCCCGGGGGCACGCAGCCCGATTTCGCGGCGACCGCGCCCTCCGACCAGCTGTTCCTCTACCCCTTCGACGCCGCCGACCGCGCCAGCCACGCCCCCTGGGTGGAGGCCACCGCCGCGCGTTTCGGCGGCATCGACGCGCTGATCAACTGCGCCGGCATCGGCGGCCCCGCCCGGCTGGCCGATGCCTCCGAGGAGGCGCTCGACCGTCTCTGGGCCGTCAACGCCAAGGCGCCACTGCATCTCATCCAGCTCGCCCTGCCGCATCTGCGCCGCTGCGGCTGCGGGCGGATCTTCAACGTCGCCTCGCTCTCCGGCAAGCGCGTCAAGAACGACAACGTCGGATACGCCATGACCAAGTTCGCCCTGGTCGCGCTGACCCACACGGTGCGCCAGCAGGAGTGGGCCAGCGGCCTGCGCTGCACGGCGATCTGCCCGGGCTTCGTGCGCACCGACATGACCGCCGCCGTCACCAAGGTGGCGCCGGAGGACATGACGCGCCCCGAGGATATCGCCGAGGCGGTGGCGCTGCTGCTGCGCCTGCCCAACACCGCCAGCGTGTCGGAATTCGCCATCAACTGTCGTGCCGAGGACGTCTACTGATATGTCTCTGCAATTCGTCCGGGCCTTCACCGCGCCCGGGGCGTCGGTGTCCTTCCTGATCGACGGGGAGGAGGCCACGGCCCAGCCCGGCGACACCATCCTGGCCGCCGTGCTGGCCGCGGGGAAGAGCCTGCGCCTGTCGGATACCGGCGACGGCCATCGCGCCGGATTCTGCCTGATGGGCGCCTGCCACGACTGCATGGTGCAGCTCGCCGACGGGCGGCGCCTGCGCGCCTGCTCCACCGCGGTCGAGCCGGGGATGAACGTGCTGACCCGCCAGCCCGGCGCCATCCCGACGGGCGCCGAGCCGCTGGCCGGAGAAAACACATGACCGCGCCGCGCGTTCTCATCGTCGGCGCCGGCCCCGCCGGGGTGCGGGCCGCCGAGGCGGTGGTGCGGGGCGGCCTGCGCCCGGTGGTGGTGGACGAGGGCGATGCCTGCGGCGGGCAGATCTACCGCCAGCCGCCCGCTGCCAAGGCGCGCCCGGCCGAGACCCTCTACGGCGCCGATGCCGCGGCCGCGCGGGCGCTGCACGCCGATTTCGCGGCGCTGCTGCCGGCCATCGACTACTATCCGCGCACCCTGGTGTGGAACCTCGTGACCGGCGCCGGCCAGTCGGGGCCTGGGCAGACGGGATTCGTGCATGTGCATGACCGCGCGGCCGGCGCGGTGGGGCGGCTCGATTTCACCCACGTCGTGCTGGCCACCGGCGCCACCGACCGCGTGCTGCCGGTGCCGGGCTGGACCCTGCCGGGGGTGTTCACCCTGGGCGGGGCGCAGGTTGCGCTCAAGGGGCAGGGCTGCCTGATCGGCCGGCGCGTGGCCTTCCTCGGCACCGGGCCGCTGCTCTATCTGGTGGCGCTGCAATACGCCAAGGCCGGGGCCGATGTGGTCGTGGTGGCCGATACCAGCGGCACCTGGCGCCAGGCACGCGCCTTTCCGGGGCTGCGGGCCGCACCGGGCTACGCGTTGCGCGGGATGTCGTTCGTCGCCCAGCTGATGCTCAAGGGCGTGCCGATCCTGCGCGGGGTCGTGCCGGCGCGCATCGAGGGCACGGACGGGGTGGAGCGCGTCACGCTGCGCCATCGCGGCGGGGAGAAGTCCTTCGCCTGCGACGCGGTGGGGCTCGGCTTCGGGCTGCGCTCGGAGACCCAGCTCGCCGACCTCGCCGGCGTGCCGCGCCGCTACGATGCCGCCCAGGCCAACTGGGTGCCGCGCGCCGGGTGCGACGGGCGCACGCCGCGCAGCGGGGTCTATGTCGCGGGCGACGGGGCGGGAATTCTCGGCGCCCAGGCTGCGGAATTGCGCGGGGCACGGGCCGGCCTGGCGGTGCTCGCCGATGCCGGCGGACGCGCCGACCCCGCCGAGGCCGGGCGACTGGAGGCGGAGATCGGGCGCTGGGTGCGCTTCCGCCGTGCCATCGATGCGATGTATCCGGTGCCGGTGCAGATGCTGCGCGGGCTCGCCGCCGAGACTGTGGTGTGCCGCTGCGAGCACATCACCCTCGGCGACCTCCGGCGCGTCGCGGCGAATACCGGGGCGGAGGACGCCAACCGGCTGAAGTCGTTCTCGCGGGCCGGGATGGGACGCTGCCAGGGGCGGTTCTGCGCCGACAACGTCCAGGAACTCGCGGCCTTCCTGCACGGCGCCGCGCCCGCCGCCATGGGGACGCAGCGCGCGCAGATGCCCATCAAGCCGATCCCGATCGGCGACCTGCTGCGCCAGGCCCCGCGCACGGAGCCGGTGCTGGACGAGCCGGTGCTGGACGAGCCGGTGCTGGCGGGAGAGGCGGAATGATCGACAGCGTGAAGAATCCTTTGCCCTCCCGCGTCGAGATCGTGGTGATGGGCGGCGGCACGGCCGGCTGCTCGGCGGCGCTGCATCTCGCCCAGGCCGGACGCAAGGTGGTGCTGTTCGAGCAGCGCCTGTGCGGCGGCATGGCCAGCGGCCAGAACTACGGCGGCGTGCGCCAGCAGGGCCGGCTCGAGGTGGAGCTGCCGCTCTCCTTCCGTTCCCGCGAGCTGTGGGACAAGATGGAGAAGATCGTCGGGAACGACTGCGGATTCCGTCGCACCGGCCATCTCAAGCTGGCCCGCACGCCCGAGCAGATCGCCTCGCTGGAGGAATGGGCGGTGATGGCCCGCCGCCACGGGCTGACGGTGACGATGGTCACCGGCAACGAGTTGCGCACGCAGCATCCGTATCTTTCGGAGGAGGCCTGCGGGGCTTCCTTCTGTCCCACCGACGGATCGGCCAATCCGCGCGTTACGGCACCGCAATGGGCGCGTGCCGCCGAGAAGGCGGGAGCGGATGTGCGTGAATATTGCCCGGTGCGCGCCCTCGAGCGCGAGGGAGGCGGGTTTCGCGTGACGCTCGCCGACGGGCGCTCGACCTGTTGCGACGTGCTGGTCAACACCGCCGGCGCCTGGGGGGCGGGGCTCGCGGCCCAGCTCGGCGAGAGCTATCCCGAGGGGACGCTGCATCCCAACATGAATGTCTCCGAGCCGATGGCGCCGGTGATCTCCGCCAACTTCGGCGTGTGCGGCGGCGATATCTATTTCCGCCAGACGGGGCGGGGCAACATCATCTTCGGCGGCGGCCGCGGCGTGGGCGATCGCGACCGGCTCTGGTCGCGCCCGCTGGCCGAGGTGAACCTGCGCCAGGCCCGGGCCATGCTGCGCCTGGTGCCGGGGCTCGCGGGGATCAACCTCATCCGCTCCTGGAGCGGCATCGACGGGATGATGCCCGACGAGAGCCCGGTGTTCGGAGCCAGCCCCACGGTTCCAGGACTTTTCCACGCCTTCGGATTTTCCGGACACGGCTTCCAGCTCGGGCCGGGGGCGGGGGCGGTGCTGTGCGACCTGGTGATCCGCGGCGAGACCCCGACCGACATCAGCGGCCTTTTACCGAAACGATTTCTTTGACGACGAGACCGGCAGGATTCTTGCTTGGCCACTCCCGGCAAGAAAAACCAGGGAGTGACCGGATGCCGGCGTGGAACAGGAGGACAGGCATGTCTTTTCGGACGACAGTTTTCGCGACGGCCTGTCTGGCCGCGGCGTTCACCCAGGCGCAGCCCGCCACGGCCGCCGAGAAGGTGCTGCGCGTGGGGATGGCGACCGGGGACATCGGCAAGATCGATCCGCATCTTGCCGCCGGCACCCAGGACAAAGTGGTCGTGGGCTGGCTGTTCAACGGGCTGGTGCGCGTCAAGCCCGGCGAGGCCACGCCGAAGTTCATCGAGCCCGACCTTGCGGAATCCTGGACGAGTTCGCCCGACGGCCTGAGCTGGACCTTCCACCTGCGCCACGGCGTGCAGTGCCATCAGGGCTACGGCGAGTTCACCGCCGAAGACGTGGTCTATTCGCTGCAGCGCGCCGCCGACCCCAACCGCTCGGCCTACTCGAGCGACTACAAGGCCATCAAGGCGATCACCGCGATCGACAAATACACGGTGCAGATCGACTATTCCGAGCATGTCCCCTCGGTGCTCGGCTTCCTCATCAATTTCCAGGGCGGCAACATGGTCTGCAAGGCCGCTGCCGAAAAGATGGGGGCCGACTTCACCAAGCACCCGATCGGAACGGGACCGTTCCAGTTCAAGGAATACGCCCCGCAGCAGGAGCTCGTGCTCGAGGCCAATCCTGCCTACTACGAGGGCAGGCCGAAGATCGATCGTATCGAGTACCGCTTCATTCCCGCCACGGCCGCGCGCGACCTCGCCTTCGAGAAGGGCGAGATCGACATCGACTACGGGCAGACCGACAAGACCTGGTACTCCCGCATCACCAAGCTGCCCCACACCAAGGTGGTGGCGGTGGAGCCGACCGAACTCTACACGGTGCATATCAACGAATCGCACCCGCCGCTCGACAACCTCAAGGTGCGCCAGGCGATCGCCTACGCGGTGCCGCGCGATGCGCTGGTGAAGTATCGCGGCGAGGAGGTCACGCGGGCGGCCAAGTCTGTCGTGCCGGTGGGCTATCTCGGCGAGACCGACGCGACCCCGCTGTTCCCCTACGATCCCGCCAAGGCCAAGGCCTTGCTCAAGGAGGCGGGGTATCCCAATGGCATCAAGCTGAAGGTGGTCCAGACCTCGCTGGGCACGATGCGCGACACCATGGAGGTGCTGCAGGGCCAGTTGCGCAAGGTCGGCATCGACCTCGACCTGCAGATCGTCGAGCATGCCACCTTCCACGCCCAGATCCGCAAGGATATGAGCGACCTGGTGCTCTATGCCGCGGCGCGCTACCCGATCGCCGATACCTATCTCAGCCAGTTCTACGACTCCGCGGCGACGGTGGGTACCCCCGGCGCGGTCGCCAACTTCTCGCACTGCAACGTGGCCGATGCCGAGATCCGCGCGGCGCGCACCGAGACCGACCCGCAGAAGCAGCTCGCCCTGTGGGCCACGGCGCAGAAGAAGATCATCGAGAACGTCTGCTCCGTTCCGGTCTACGAGCTGTTCAACGTCTGGGCGATCAGCGACCGGGTGAAGCTCGGCTATGAGCTGCACGGGGCCCTGAGCCAGGGCATTCCCATCATTCCGGCTACGACCATCGAATGACCTGTGACCGGTGGCGGCGACGTACCTGCCGCCACCGCTCCTTCTGCCCTGGCGCGAAAGGTTCCCTATGGCGCGTTATGCCATCCTGAAGTTGATCTATTCCGTGCCGACCCTGCTCGCGGTGCTGACCCTGGTGTTCGTGCTGACGCGGGTGATCCCCGGGGACCCCGCGCTGATGATCCTCGGCGACCAGGCAAGCCCGCAGGCGATCGCCGCTCTGCATGTCCAGCTCGGCCTCGATCGCCCGGTGTGGATGCAGTACCTGCACTTCCTCGCCAATGTCGCCCACGGCGACTTCGGGAAGTCGCTGGTGACGGGCCAGAGTGTCGTGGACCTGGCGGCGAGCGTTCTGCCCTCCACGCTGGAATTGACTATCGCCTCGCTGGTGGTGGGCACCGTGATCGGCGTGCCGCTCGGGGCATGGGCGGCGATCCATCGCAACAGCATGCCCGACGCGCTGGTGCGGGCCGGCTCCCTGTTGGGACTCTCGCTGCCGGCCTTCGTGTTCGGCATCCTGCTGCTGATCGTTTTCTCCGTGCAGCTCGGATGGTTCCCTGTCATCAGCCCCACCGGGCGAGTCTCGGCGCTGGAGAACCTGCGCGCGCTGGCGCTGCCCGCGCTGACGCTCGGCATCCTGATGGCCGCCTATATCGCACGCGTGACACGCTCCTCGATGTTGCAGATTCTGGGCGAGGATTTCATCCGCACCGCGCGCGCAAAGGGCGTGCCGTGGCGGATGGTGATTCGCCGCCATGCGTTGCGAAACGCGATCATTCCGGTTGTGACGGTGGTCGGCCTCTATCTCGGCGTTCTGATCGGAAATTCAGTGCTGACCGAGATGGTGTTCAACCGCCCCGGTCTGGGCAAGCTGATCGTGGGGGCGCTCACCCAGCGCGACTACCCCGTGCTGCAGGGGCTGATGGTGCTCTATACGCTGCTCATCATCATCGCCAACCTGCTCACCGATCTCGCCTATGGCATCTTCAACCCGACGGTGCGGCTGCGATGAGCGGGGCAGTCATGCCGCGTCCGGCAGGCTCGGCGGCCGGGCGGCTCGCGCGCAAGCTGTGGCGCATCGCCACGGCCAACATCACCATCGAGGCGGGCATCGTGCTGTTCCTGCTGGTGGTGGCGGTGGCGGTGTTCGCGCCGTTGATCGCGACGCATGATCCGCTCGACCAGGACCTCTTCGAGCGCCTCGGCACGCCCTCGACGGAACACTGGCTGGGCACCGATTCCTTCGGGCGCGATATCTTCTCGCGCATCGTCTTCGGCGCGCGCATCTCGCTGGTGATCGGCCTCTCGGCGGTGCTGACGGCAATGGTCGTCGGCTCCTTTCTCGGCGTGCTCAGCGGCTATCTCGGAGGCTGGGTGGACCAGCTCGTCGGCCAGGCCACCAACATCCTGCTGGCCTTTCCTTCGCTGATCCTCGGGCTGATGGTGGTGGCCTTTCTCGGGCCGAGCATGATCAACCTGATCGCCGCGATCGCGCTCGCCACCGTGCCGCAGTTCGTGCGCGTGGCCCGCGCGCCCACCGTGGCGCTGCGCGATCGCGACTACATCCAGGCCTGCCGGGCTCTCGGCTTTTCGCCGCTGCGCACGATGTTGCGGCATGTCCTGCCCAACATCTGGCCGGAAATCCTGGTGATGGCGACGCTGTGGCTTGCGACCGCGATCCGTGTGGAGGCGTCGCTGGCCTTCATCGGGCTCGGCGTGAAGCCGCCGACCCCGACGTGGGGCGGCATGATCCGCGAGGGATTCGAGAACATCCTGACCAGCCTGTGGCTGGCGATCTTTCCCTCGCTTGCCATCCTGGTGGTGGTGTTCGCGCTCAACCTGATCGGCGACGGCCTGCGCGACGCGCTGGACCCGCGCCTGCGGAAGGACGAGTGATGCCTGGCGATCCCGTCCTTTCCGTGCAGGGTCTTTCGGTGCAGTTCCGTATCGGTGGCGCCTGGCGGGCGGCGACGCGGGGCATCGACTTCGACCTCGCGCCCAATGAGACCCTGGCCCTGGTTGGCGAATCCGGCTGCGGCAAGAGCATCACCTGCGCCTCCATCCTCGGGCTTTTGGGTGGCGAGGGGGCACGCGTGGAGGGCTCCATCCGCTACCGCGGGCGCGAGATCGTGGGCATGCCCGAGAGCGAGCTGGAGAAGATCCGTGGCAAGGAGATCGCCATGATCTTCCAGGAGCCGATGACCGCGCTCAACCCGGTCATGCCGGTGGGAGAACAGATTGCCGAGGCGATCTCGGTGCATCTCGGCTGCTCGCGCGCGGAGGCGAAAACCCGAGCCCTGGGCTTCATGGAACGCGTGCGCATCCCGGCCGCGCCGGAGCGCTACCGCGACTATCCGCACCAGTTCTCCGGGGGAATGCGCCAGCGCATCGTCATCGCCATGGCGATGGCCTGCCAGCCGCGCATCCTGCTCGCCGACGAGCCGACCACGGCCCTCGACGTCACCATCCAGGCGCAGATCCTCGCGGAGCTGCGCGACCTGTGCGCCAACCTGGAGATGTCGATGGTGTTCATTACCCATTCGCTCGGCGTGGTGGCGGCGATCGCCGACCGGGTGGCGGTGATGTATGCCGGGGAGATCGTCGAGATCGCACCGGTGGCCGAGCTGTTCGCTGCACCGCGCCATCCCTACACGCAGGCGCTGCTGCAGGCGATTCCACGTGTCGATCGCGAAACCGTCACGCTGCGCGCCATTCCCGGTCAGGTGCCGGCGATCGCGGAGTTCGGTTCGGGCTGCCGTTTCGCCCCACGTTGCCCGCGCGCCAGCGAGGCCTGCCAGGCCGTGCCGCCGGAGCTGGCGGCACGTGGCGGGCCGGAGGGGCATCGGGTGGCCTGTCTCGCCCCCGCGCCGGTCCGGGAGCGTGCGTCGTGACCCCGCCCGCTCCGCGTGGCCCGCTGCTGGAAGGCTTCAACCTCACCAAGACCTTCGAGGCTCGCCGCCGCATGGGCGCGCCGCGCGCGCGTGTGCATGCGCTCGACGACGTTTCGCTCACGGTCGCCTATCGCGAGACCCTCGGGCTGGTGGGCGAGTCCGGCTGCGGCAAATCCACCGCCGGGCGCACGCTGCTGCGCCTGCTCGAGCCCGATGCCGGCAGCATCTGGTTCGACGGCGAGGACATCACCCATGCCGTGCCACGCCACATGCGGGCGCTGCGCAAGCGGCTGCAGATCATTTTCCAGGACCCGTACGCCTCGCTCGATCCGCGGATGACGGTGTACGAGACCCTGGCGGAAGTGTTGCGGGTCCATAACGTCTGCCCGCGCCGGGAGATCCCCGCGCGAGTGGCCGAGCTGCTCGACACGGTGGGGCTGCCGCCCTCGGCGGCCGGGCGGTATCCGCATGCTTTTTCCGGCGGCCAGCGCCAGCGCATCGGCATCGCCCGCTCGCTCTCGGTGGCGCCCGACCTGATCGTGGCCGACGAGGCGGTCTCGGCGCTCGACGTGTCCATCCAGGCGCAGATTCTCGAACTGCTGGCGCGGCTGCGCGAGAAGCGCGGGTTGAGCTACCTGTTCATCTCCCACGATCTCGGCGTGGTGCGCTACTTCTGCCAGCGCGCGGTGGTGATGTATCTCGGCCGCATCGTCGAGTCCGGGCCGGTGGCGGCCCTGTTCGACGCGCCCTTGCACCCCTACACGCGCATGCTGCGCCAGGCCTCGCCGGTGCCCGACCCGGTGCAGGCCCGCGCCACCGTGCAGGTGACCGGCGAGGTGCCCTCCCCACTGGCACCGCCGCCGGGGTGCCACTTTCACCCGCGCTGCCCGCTCGCCACGGCGATCTGCCGCCAGGAACGGCCGGCGATGCGCGACGCCGGTGGCGGGCGGCTGGTCGCGTGCCACCTCTATCGGGAGGAAGGGAAGGAAGGGCAGGCTTCTTTTTCCTGAAGGAAAAAGAAGCAAAAAGGACTTTGTTCGTTGGGCTCCGCGGCTGACACAGGCGCGGAATCCTTAACGGATAAAGCTTTCTTGGTTCTTCTTGCTCGCAAGAAGAACACCTTCCTTGCTGCCCTCGCCTCCGCCCCCTCGGCTGTGCTAGAGGCCGGAACCATGGAGCGGGGCTGCGCGACACAGGTGCTCGACCGGACGGTGGCGATCCTCAAGGCGATCGCCGCCTCGGGAGCGCAGGGGATTCTGCCGAAGGACATCGTGACCGCGGTCGGGCTGAGCCGCGCCACCGTCTACCGGCTGCTCGACAGCATGCGCCGGCACGGCTTCGTCACCCTCGGCGACGACGGGCACCGCTACCAGATCGGCACCTTCTTTCTCACTCTCGGCAGCAAGGCGAGCACGCGCACCACCCTGGCCGACATCGCGCGGCCCTCGCTGCTGCGGCTCTCTTCAACCTTCGGCGACGGATTCTTCCTGTTCGTGCATGACGGCTACGAGAACGTCTGCGTCGAGCTGCGGGAGGGCAACTATCCCGTCAGCTCCTACGCCCGCGGCGTGGGCGGACGGGTGCCGCTCGGGGTGGGGCAGGCTTCCCTCTGCGTGCTGGCCTTTCTCCCCGAGGGCGAGCGCGACGAGATCCTCACCCACAACCATGAGATTCTCGTCGATATCTACGGCATCAATCTCGACGGGCTGATCCACGAGATCGTGGCCACGCGGCGGCGCGGCTACACCTTCGGCATCGGCTCGCTGCGGATGGACGAGTTCACCGGCATCGGCTTCCCGGTGTTCAACAACCGCCGCCGGGTGGTGGGGGCGCTCTCGTGCTCGGTGCTGCGCGGGCGGTTCCGCGCCGAGAAACGGGCCCAGATGGTCATGGCGATGCAGGCGGAGGTGCAGATCATCGAGGGACAAGTGAACCCGCTCGATCCCTATCTGACCGCCTCGCCGCCCGGCTGAGTCCCCTCCCTGGCCGGGAAGGAAGGCTTCTTTTTCCTGGAGGAAAAAGAAGCAAAAAGGACTTTGTTCGTTGGGCTCCGCGTCTGTTACAGGCGCTGAGCCTTAACGGATAAAGCTTTCTTGGTTCTTCTTGCTCGCAAGAAGAACACCTTCCTTACGAAATGGCGCTGCGCTCAGCGAGCCTTGGCACGCCCTCGCTTCGCGGCCTTGGCGGGCGCCAGGAAGGGCGCCTTGAGGAACCGGCAGCCAGATGCGAGCGGGCGCCAGGTGTGGCGGTGGGCCAGCAGGGTGCGCCACCAGCCGAGGTAGTCGGGGCGGGTGGCGGTTTCCTCCGCCTCGGCGTCGAGGGCGATGCCGATCTCGTGGCAGGCCTCGAGCCCGGAGAGGTCGGGGCGGGGAAGCCGGCCGGCGCGCCACGCTTCGGCCATGCCGCGGTAAAGCTCCTCCAGGCGGTGTACCAGCAGTGGCGTGTCGAACAGCACGCAGCTGTCGCGGCCGGCCAGCAGGCGGGCGCGCAGCTCGGCCAGCGCCGGGCGGTCCTGACCCAGGCGCACCGCGGCGGCGACATAGGCCTCGGCATCGGCGCACACCAGCTCGGGCAGGCCGGCCGCCCGCACGAGCGAGGCGCAGACCCGCGCGGGGAAGCTCCGCCCGGCGAAGGTCAGCACCGGAACCCCCATCCACAGCGCGTCGGAGGCGGTGGTGTGGGCGCCGTAGGGGTTGGTATCGAGAAACAGGTCGGCAAGGCGGTAGCGAGCGAGGTGGGCGGCGTGGGGCAGCTTGGCCGCGAACACCAGCCGCTCCGGAGCCACCCCGGCGGCCTCGGCGGCCTCGGCGGCGGTGCGCAGGCGGGCCTCGGTGCCGTCGGTGGCGCTCATCAGCCACAGCACGCTGCCGGGCACCGCCGCGAGGATGCGCATCCAGCGCGCGAAGGTGAAGCGGGTGATCTTGTGCGCGCCGTTGAAGCAGCAGAACACCGTGCCCTCCTCCGGCAGCCCGGCGGCGACGCGACCGGGGGGCGTCCCGTCCGGCTTGCCGGCCTGAGCGCCGGGGCGGCTGCGGTCGTTGGGCTGGTAGCAGGGCAGGCGCAACACCTCCTCGGAGTAGTAGATCTCGTCGCCGGGCGGGATGATCGTTTCGTCGGCGATGATGTAGTGGTGGTAGGGGCTGGCCAGGCTGCCCGGATAGCCGAGCCAGTTGACCAGCACCGGCGCCGGGCGCAGCGCCACCAACTTGGTGCGCCCCTCGCGGGTGTAGCCGTTGACGTCCACCAGGATCTGGATGCCGTCGGCGGCGATGCGCGCGGCCGCGGCCGCGTCGTCGAGCCCGGAGAGATCGATGAAATGCTCGGCGGTCTCGCGGAAGCGCCGGTGCAGGGGATCGTCGGCGCTGGGACCGCAGTAGTAGGCGAAGGCCTCCACCCCGGCGCGGTTGTGCAGGGCGAACACCTCGGCCATCAGGAAGCCCACCGCGTGTTCGCGCAGGTCCGAGGAGAGGTAGCCGACCCGCAGGCGCCCGCCCGTCCGCTCCGCGGCTTCCAGGGATGGGAAGGCGGCCTTCGGGGCGCCGACGTCGTGGCGGTTGTAGGCCCAGGCGCAGGCGAGCTGGAGCAGCGGGTCGTCGGTGTGGGCGGCCATGGAGAGCGGCGACATCGCGCCGGCGAGCGTCTCGCGCGGGACGCGTTCCCACGGCTCGACCACCGGCCATTCGCACTGGCGCTGGCGCAGCGACAGGAAATGCTGGATCGCCTCGCGCTGGGCGGGGTCGATCTCGATGGACTGGCGCAGGGCGGCCTCGGCCTCCGGGTCGCGCCAGGCGGCCTCGCAGACGCGGGCGATCTGCACCAGCGCCATGGTCTTGTAGGTGATGGCGGTGCCGGTGAGCGTGGGCAGGCGGGCGCTGGCGCGGCTCCAGGTGGCGACCGCCTCGCCGGCCTGGCCGGCTGCCTCCTGCAACCGCCCGAGGTTGATGTAGGGGGGCAGGAAATCGGGGTTGGCGGCGATCGCCTGCTCCAGGGTCTGGCGCGCGGCTTCGGCATTGCCGTCCTCGCCGAGCAGCACGGCGTAGTTGAACAGCACGGCATAGTAGAGCGGGTTGTCGGCGTTGAAGCGCACCCAGGTGGCGTAGAGCGCCTGGGCGGATTCGGGGCGGCCGGCGGCCTTCAGCGCCTCGGCCGTGCGGATCAGATCGGTGACCGGCAAGGCCCGGCGCACTGCGCGCCCCAAGGATTCCTCCAGACTTTGGGCGCTGCCCACCTCGTCGCTCATCCCGCGCTCCCGCCCCGGCGGTTTGCCCGGCCCCACTCAGG
>CALNAL010000380.1 GCA_937874445.1 uncultured Acetobacteraceae bacterium
GCTCTGCCCGGGCCCCACCACGCCCCGACTCGGCGAGCTGCCCTTCACCTACCGCAACGCCCGCCGCGCCTCCCTCGCCGCCGGCGGCCACGATGGCAAGGCGCCCTCCCCGCCGGCCCGCCTGGCCCTGCGGCAGGCGAGGGAAACCTAGCGCCCCCCGCCTCTCTTGCGGCGCGATGCCGACGGGACGATACGTCGGGCTCCTGAGACGCGGCCGAGGCTCGACATTCTCCCCCCCGACATTTCCCTGCTGACCTGGCTGGGCCTGCTGGCGGCGATCTTCGCGGCCGGCATGCTGCGTGGATTCACCGGCTTCGGCTTCGCGCTGGCCGCGGTGCCGCTGGCCTCGCTGGCCCTGCCCCCCGCGCAGGTAGTGCCGGCGATGGTGTTCATGCAGGTCGCCATCGGTGCGCGCGACTGGGTCAAGGAGCGCCGCCTGGCCGACCGCTTCTCGGTGCCCCGCCTGGTGGTGGGCTGTGCCCTCGGCACGCCGCTGGGGGTTGCCGTGCTGGCGTTCCTGCCGGGGCCGATCATGCGGCTGGTGGTCGGCGGGGTGGTGCTGCTCGCGGTCTTCGCCACTTGGCACGGTCCGGGACAGCCGCGTCCGCGCCAGACCTGGTTCGCCCTGGTCTGCGGCCTGGCCAGCGGCGTGTTCAACGGGCTCTCCGCCATGGGCGGGCCGCCGGCCGTGCTCTACTTCCTCGCCGTGGAACCCGACCGCAACATCACCCGCTCCTCGCTGATGTTCTACTTTCCCCTCGCGGCCGCCCTTGCCCTGCCCGGCAACTTCCTGGCCGGGCTGGTGCATCCCTCCACGCTGGTGATGGCCGCCGCCGGCTTCCCCGCCATGCTCGCCGGCTGCTGGATCGGCGGCATCGCCTTCCGCCACGTGGGCGGCGGCTCCTATCGCGCCGTCGCCGCCCTCTGCCTGCTGACCACCGCCGCGGCCGCCATCGCCCGGGGGGGCGCGGGGCTGCTGTAGCGCCACGGGAAAGGTAAGGAAGGCTTCTTTTTCCTGAAGGAAAAAGAAGCAAAAAGGACTTTGTCCATTTGGCTCCGCGGCTGACACAGATGCGGAGCCCTTAACGGATAAAGCTTTCCTGGTTCTCCTTTCTCGAAAGGAGAACA
>CALNAL010000381.1 GCA_937874445.1 uncultured Acetobacteraceae bacterium
GAGGCGGCACCGCCCCGCACCAGCCCCCCTGACCCGTCATTTTCGCTGATGTGGAAACGCTCTTTTCCGTTGCTTCCATGTTTCCTTTTCGTATCGACTCATTCGTCCGGAACAAGACGCCCATCCCCGCGCGGCCACCTCGGCCGCGGGGCCACTGAAGGAGAAGATCAATGTCCGGGAAGGACTCCAGGAACACCCTCTCGCGCCGCGGACTGGTGAAGGTCGCCTCCACCGGCGCCGCCGCCGCCGCGCTCGCCGCGGGCAGCGCCGTCGGCCATGCCGTCGCGGCCGTGCCCGACAAGTGGGACCAGGAGACCGACGTGCTGGTGATCGGCTACGGCGGGGCCGGTGCCTGCGCCGCCATCGCCGCCGCCGACGCCGGCGCGCAGGTGCTCATCCTGGAGAAGCAGACCCAGGCCAAGCATTATCCCAACACCCGCATGTCGGGCGGCATCTTCCACTCGCCCGGCGTCGACGGCGACAAGGCAGCCCTCAAGCAGTACGCCCTCGCGCTCATGAGCGGGGAGAACCTGCCGTGGAAACTCGAAGGCGAGCAGCCGGAACTTTCCGACGGGCTTTCCTCCGCCTATGCCGAGCGCGTCACCGACAACCTGCCGTTCATGAAGCGCATCGACCCCGAGTTCAACCCGGTGCGCGCCGGCGGCGCCGCCTTCCCCAACTTCCCCGGCGCGCGCGAGAGCGGCTACCGCGTCTATGTCAGCTCCTATCCCGGCAAGAACGCGGACGTGCCCACCATCGACAAGCCGAAGAAGGAGAAGATGAACGGCGAGGCCTTCTTCGCCTGCCTCACCACCGGCGTCGCCAACCGCAAGTCCATCACGCCGATGTTCGAGACCCCGGCCAAGCGGCTGATCGCCAACGATGCCGGCGAGATCATCGGCGCCGTGGCCAGCCACGCCGGCAAGGACATCACCATCAAGGCCAAGCGCGCCGTGGTGCTCACCGCCGGCGGCTACGAATACAACATGGCCATGCGCAAGGCCTTCCTGGAAGGGCCGGGCGTGGATGGCTGGGCCTTCTACGGCACCACCGCCAACACCGGCGACGGCATCGAGATGGCGCTCAAGATCGGCGCCGGAATGATCAAGGCCGGCAAGGCCGCCTCGCGCATGATTACCGCCGTGCCCATCCGCCACAACGGGCTGCGCATCGGCTGCATCACCGATTCCGTCGGCACGCCCAACTCCATCGTGGTGGACAACCACGGCCACCGCTTCTGCGACGAGGTGCTCATCACCCGCGACCCCTCGCGCTACTTCTTCTACAAGGAGGCGGTGAAGTTCGACGTGCTCAAGCTCGAATATCCGCGCTCCCCGAGCTGGATGATCTTCGACGAGACCCTGCGCGCGCGCCAGTGCGTCACCGCCCA
Organism: uncultured Acetobacteraceae bacterium; assembly: GCA_937874445.1. Taxonomy (GTDB): domain Bacteria; phylum Pseudomonadota; class Alphaproteobacteria; order Acetobacterales; family Acetobacteraceae; genus Rhodovastum. The sequence goes on from CALNAL010000381.1 coordinate 1,391, forward strand.
GGGCATCTCCACCCCGGGCTTCGGCTTCGTCGAATGGCACAAGGACAACCTCGACGCCATCGAGAAGGGCTGGATCCTCAAAGGCGCGACGCTTGAGGAACTCGCCGAGAAGATCAAGGCCCACCACGACAACCGCAAGCTGCTCGAAGACAATTCCCTCGTCGCCGCCGTGAACAAGTGGAATGCCGACTGCGCCGCCGGCAAGGACGAGGCCTTCAGCCGCCGCACCGACGCCAAGAGCGTCATCAACAACCCGCCGTACTACGCCGTGCCGCTCTATGCCGGCGGGCCGAACACCAAGGGCGGCATCGCCGCCAACGCCAAGCGCGAAGTGCTGGACTGGGAACTCAAGCCCATCCCGCGCCTCTACAGCGCCGGCGAGATCTCCTCGGTGTTCAAGTTCGTCTATCAGGGCGGCGGCAACCTCACCGAGTGCATCGTCTTCGGCCGCGTCGCCGGCGAGAACGCCGCCGCGCAGAAGCCGTGGTCGATGTAGCCTCCCCCGGGGCGGCCGCGGGCCGCCCCTTCCCGACAACCCCGGCCGGGTCGGCAACGCCCCGGCCGGCGCTTTCCCTTTTTTTCGCGCGACAAGAGGGCGCCATGCGAGGCTTTCTGTTGGCCATCGGCCTGCTGGTGCTGCCCTGCCTGCCGGCTCACGCGGCTCCCCTGCCCGCCGCCCTCGCCCCGCGGCCGGATGCCACCCTGCCCAGCCCCGGCC
>CALNAL010000382.1 GCA_937874445.1 uncultured Acetobacteraceae bacterium
TCCTTCACCCGCCCCGCAGCATCGACCGGCGACACGAGATAAGGGAAAACCCCATGGAATTCACGCATATGTCCATCCCTAGCTGCTGTTGCGCCGAAACGAGTCCGAAAACCTCCCGCCCCGGCTCCCCGGCCATGCGCGTGACGATAGACTCCCGGCGCTTTCCCGTCAGCCCCCCAGGAACAAACCAGAACGGTACCAAAATCAAAAAAATGGCAAAACCACAGATGCAGCCTGCCAATACGGGAGAAGGCCCTGCAAGGACAAAAGGGCATTCCCGGATGCCATGGGATTCCTCTGCCGCTTACACAGGGCCAAGGAAACTGATGCACGCGACGCATCAATCTTATTATTTTTTGCAATTGTTACACGATAACAGTCGTGTTATTCTAAATAATAAATAATATTCTATAATATAGATACTAAATACATAAACAAACAAAATAATCGGAAATGTCAGAAAATCGCGGAAATCTGCTCGTCCACTACATCGCAACCGCCAGGACCCGGACACTCCCTCCCGAGGTGCATGAGGCCGCCTTGCGCGCCCTCGTTGATTTTCTCGGGGTCTCTCTCGGTGCCGTGCATGACCCCTGCGTCGTCGCCGTTCAGAAAGTTGTACAATCCTGGGCCGCTCCGGGACGTGCCCGCATTTTTCTCGGCCCCCTAACCGAACCCGCCCTGGCGGTGCTCGTGAACTCCACCATGACCCATGCGATGGACTTCGACGATGCCCATCCCATGGGAGCAGGACATCCCTCGGGTCCATGCTGGTCCACGACGCTCGCACTGGCCCAGCAGCATGGCGCCAGCGAGGCCACAGCCATCTCGGCCTTTCTCGCAGGGTTCGAGGTCATGGCTCGCCTCGGCGGCGGCGGCTATGCCGGCGTGGGACGCAACCTTCAACGCCGAGGCTTCCATCCCACTGCGATGTTCGGACGCATGGGCGCCGCCGCAGCGGCAAGTGTCATGCTCGACCTCACGCCCGACCAGATCGCCTCCGCCCTGGGCGTTGCCGCCACCACCGCCGGCGGGCTGCTGGGATCCTTCGGCACCCACGCCAAACCCTTCCACTCCGGCAAGGCCGCCATGGACGGGATCATGGCGGCAGAACTCGCAGCCAACGGCTTCCTCGCCGCCCACAACCTCTACGAGGTCGAAGGCAAGGGAGCCCTGCTGCCCAGCTTCATCCAGGACCATCAGGTCGATGTGCCGCCCCTCGACTTCGCCACCAGCTGGGAAATCCTGGGCAATGCCTACAAGCCCTATGCCTCCTGCCGGGGCACCCATCCCGCCGTGCAGGCGGCACGTGCACTGGCCGACAAACTCGGGACCCGGCCCGTGGCCAAGGTGCATGTGCGGGTTCATCCTGGAGGGCTTGTCACGGCCGGGCGGATGGACCCCCAGACCCTCCTGGAGGGCAAGTTCAGCATCGCCTTCTGTGTCGCCCTGGCGCTCGCCGGCCATCAGGTCCAGGCAGACGATTTCCGCGGCAACGCTCTCAAGGATCCGCGCGTGCAGGCAATCCGCCGCAGCACGACCGTCGAGGCCGTGGAGGGGCAACCCAACACCGAGGCCCATGTCGTCGTCACACTCGCCGGTGGCGAGGAACTGCGTTCGGACGTCGCGGTCATGCTCGGGCATCCCCTCAATCCGATGAGCTGGGAGCAGATCCACGCCAAGTTCACCGGCCTGGTCGCCCCGGTGCTCGGAGCAGCCCCGGCCGCACGACTTTACGAAGTGGCACGTCACTTCGACCAGCCCGGCGCCCTCGCCGAACTCAACGCTCTGATCGCCCCGACATCCAAGGCAGACTGACAGATGAGCATCACCCGCACCATCGCCCGCAACATCCTCGCCCTCGCCGCCTCCGAGCCGCCAGCCGAGGCAATTGCCAAGGCCCGGCTCGCCGTTTTCGACACGCTCGGGGTGACCCTCGCCGGCTCCACGCACGAGGGGGCCGCCAAGCTGCGCAGTGTCATCCTGCCCAGCGCCGCCCCCGGAACGTCACTGGCCATCGGCACCACCCGGCGCATCGACCCGGCCGATGCCGCCCAGATCAACGGCATGGCCGGGCACATGCTGGATTTCGACGATTCCAACTCGCAATTCCGCGGACATCCCTCCGTGGCCATTCTGCCTGCCACGTTGGCACTGGCCGAGACCCACCCGACCAGCGGGATGGATCTGCTGCGCGCCTACATCGTCGGCTTCGAGACCGGCGCCCGCGTCGGCATGGGCGTGGGCCCTTACGAGTATAACAAGGGCTGGCACCCCACCACCTCCATCGGCATCTTCGGCGCCATCGGTGCCTGCGCGGCCCAGGAAAAGCTCGACGAAGATCAAATCACCATGGCCCTCGGCATCGCCGCCGCGATGTGCTCGGGGATCAAGTCCAACTTCGGCTCGATGACCAAGCCGTTCGGCGTCAGCCAGGCCGCGCGCAATGCCGTGATCGCGATTAAGCTGGCACAGGCGGGATTCACCTCCAAGGAGGATGCCTTCGAACATCCCCACGGATACCTCAACGTCTACTGCGACGGGCCGGAGCACTACGACGTCTCCAAGATCGTCGAAGGGTGGGGAAAGCCGCTGTGCATACTCGATCTCGGCATCAAGCAGAAACGTTTCCCGTGCTGCTATGCCTGCCTGCCGCCAATCGATGCGATGCAGCAGGTCATGGAGCGCGACGGGCTGAAGCCGGAGCAGGTGGAGGCGATCGACATCGCCGTGCATCCGATCCGCTTCCCCCACATCAACGTGCCTGATCCCAAATCGCCTCTTGATGCCAAGTTTTCTGTCTCCTACTGCCTTTCGCGCGTCCTGTTGACCGGGCGGCTGGCCATGAGCGACTTCGAGGGCGATACCTGGTGCGACCCGACCACCCGCGCGCTGATGCAGCGCGTGGCCTTCCACTCCTACAAAGGCGAAAACCTGGGCGGTGCGGAGTTGGCCGTGACCACGACCGATGGACGGACACTGCACGGACACGTCGAATCCGCTTTCGGAGCCAGCTACGCGCATTCCCTGCCGGAACATCTGCTGGAAGAAAAGTTCAGCGAGTGCGCCGGGCGGGCATTGCCGGCCGCGGCCGTCGAGGAGCTGACTGCGGGGCTGCGCAACCTCTGCCAGGTGACAGACATCCGCACCCTCACAGCCATCATGGAAAAACTCAAATCCTGACCCAACCCGGGCGGATCTTTGAGGAAAGAAGCCGACTCTGAGAGTCGGACGCAAGGAGGAACGCAGTGCTGGGGTTGCTACTGACACTGGCCGTCGTGGCCTGGGTGGGCACGATGTTACTGCGCAAGGCCAGAGCGCAAGGCGTTTTGCTGGCCGCCGGGTTCGTGCTCCTGGCATGCTCCGTGATCTTTCATACGCAGCCACTTCTCTCGCCGGCAAAGTCCACCGGCTGGGTGTTCTTCGACATCTTCGACGTAATGCGCGGACAGATGAGCACCCGGCTCGCCGGACTGGGGCTGACTATCATGAGCATCGGCGGCTTCGTGCGCTACATGGAGGTTTCCGGCGCCAACCGGGCGATGGTCGAATGTTCTGCTGTCGTTCTAAAATTGGTGCACTCGCCGATTCTGGTCATCATCGTCGGGCACTGCATCGGCCAGGTCCTGAATCTTTTCATTCCGAGCCATACCGGCCTGTCGATGCTGCTGATGCTGACCCTCTATCCCATCCTCGTTCACGCCGGGTTGAGCCGCCTGACTTCCTGCGCTGTCATCGCCACTGCCAAGTTCACCGATCTCGGACCGGTTTCCTCCAATGCCATTCTTGCAGCCCACACCGCAGGGATGGACCCGGTCAGCTACTTCATCGGCTACCAGCTTCCTGCCATTCTGCCTTCGGTGGTCATAGTAGGCATCGCTCATTGTGTGGTGCAACCATGGTTCGACCGGCGCGATGCGGCGAAAGTCGCCCTGTCTGCCCCGCCCCCTCCTCAGGAATCGAGGCCCAAGGCCGACACCTCCAAGCCCGCGGTGATCCCCCCGCGCATCTATGCCGTCCTTCCGGTGCTTCCGCTGGCCCTGGTGGTTGCCTTCTGCCCACTCTTCCACACAGGCATCAATATGGACATGATCACGGCCATCCTGATTTGCATGTTTATAACGATGGTGTTCGAGTTCATCTACCGTCGCAATTTCCGCCTCGTGATCGACAACGTCATGACTTTTTTCGAAGGCATGGGACGGCAGTTCATCGCCGTGGTCTCGCTGGTGATCACCGCTGAAATCTTCGGCCTCGGCCTGATGAAAATCGGCGGGATCGACACCCTGCTCTCTGCCGCGCAGTCGGCCGGATTCGGTCTCGGTCCGATGATCGTAACGGTTTCGGTATTGATGTTCCTGTGCGCCTTCATCATGGGATCTGGGAACGCTTCCTTCTTTGCCTTTGCATCGCTGGGGCCGCGCATTGCCACCTTCCTGCATGTGCCTGCGGTGCAGATCCTGATGCCGATGGAACTCTCGACCGGCATGGGGCGCTGCTTCTCCCCGATTGCTCCGCCGATCGTCGCGGTGGCGACCATCGCCGAGGTCTCGCCGATGGCGGTCGTGCGCCGTTGCGCCATTCCGGTGGGAGCTGCCTTCATCACCTACCTGATCAACAGCTTCATCCTGTATGTTCTATAGAGTGCCTGGAATATCCCACGAAGACAGGACGGCGTCGGGTGTGGTACCCTCCCGCCTTCTGCCTCTTTCCCATTCGGCCGGAGAGACTGGCATGACCCGCGACGCCATCGCTATCAAGAAACAGGACAACGTGGCCACAGCCCTGCGCAACCTTGCTGCCGGCGAGGTTGCACACGTTGGACGTGAAGAGGAGAGCATGGCCGTGCCCATGGTCGAGGCCGTGGAGTTCGGCCATAAGTTTGCCCTCTACGATATCTCTCGCGGCACCGACATCCTCAAATACGGCGAGGTCATCGGCCGCGCCACCGCGGATATCCCGCGCGGCGCACATGCGCATGTCCACAACATCGAGAGTCTGCGAGGACGCGGCGATCTCGTCCAGGGGAGTTGAGAAGATGATGCAGTTCCAGGGCTACCGGCGCGCCGACGGACGGGTGGGCACGCGCAACTACGTGGGCGTGATCTCCAGCGTGGTTTGCGCCAACGAGGTTGCCGAGGACATCGCCCGCCAAGTCGATGGCGCCGTCAGTTTCACCCACCATCAGGGCTGCTGCCAGACCCCGCTCGACCTCAAGCGTGTCAACACAGTACTGATCGGGCTGGGCAGCAACCCCAACCTTGCCTCGGTGCTACTGGTCAGCCTCGGCTGCGAGAGCACCGCCGTGCAGGAAGTGGCCGCCGGCATTCGTGCCTGCGGCAAGCGTGTAGAGATCATCGGCATCCAGGACTGCGGCGGAGCCGCTCGCACGCGTGCCGAGGGCACGCTGATCGTGCAGGATCTGGTTTCCGAGGCGTGCCACATCAAGGCAGAGCCATGCCCCGTCTCTGAACTCGTTCTTGGTATGAAATGTGGCAGCTCCGATACCACCCAGGGTCTGTCGGCCACTCCGGCCATCGGCTGGCTGTCGGACACGCTGGTCGAGGCCGGTGCCACCACCGTGCTCGGCGAGGTTACCGAGTTCATTGGGGCCGAGCACATTGCCGCCCGCCATGCGGCGACCCCTGAAGTGGGCGCACAGATTCTCGAACTCGTCGAGCGCATGGAGAATCGCGCCAAGGCCGTCGGCTGCGACATGCGCGGCGGCCAGCCCACCGGGGGCAATATCAAGGGGGGCCTAAGTACCATCGAGGAAAAGTCGCTCGGCGCCTTCGCCAAGGCCGGAACCGCTCCGATCCAGGCCGTCTATGAATACGGACAGAAGCCCACGAAGAAGGGCCTGGTGGTGATGGACTCCCCTGGCCGGGAGCCGGAGATCCTGACCGGCCTGGCGGCTGCGGGATGCACCGTTATCGCCTTTGCCACCGGCCGGGGCGCCCCCCAGGGCTTTCCCTTCGTGCCCGTGGTCAAGATCACCGGAAATGCGCGCACCTGGGAAAAGATGCGCGACCACATGGATCTTTCCGTGGCCGGCGTGATCGACGGCAGCGAAAGCCTGCCTCAGGCCGGAGCCAAGCTGCTCGAACGTGTCATCGAGGTGGCTTCCGGAGCCCGCACGCGCTCCGAGCTGACCGGCTACACCCGGGCAATGGATATCTACGTCCTCGGCCCCGTCATCTGAATTCCGAAAGGCTTTTGCCATGTCGCCGCGCTATCTTGCCCTGCTGGAAAAAGTCAAGCTGCCGCCTCTGGCCCTCGTGCACCAGACCTTCCCCGCGCAGGAGTGTCCCTCCCCCGCCGCCGCGGTGCATGCCGCCCTGGCCGCCGCGCCCTGCGTGGATGCCGCAGTGCACCCCGGAATGAAGATTGCTGTGACCGCCGGCAGCCGGGGACTGGCCAGCCTGCCGGCTCTGCTGGCCGCCATCGTCGCCGAACTGCGCGCACGCGGCGCCGAACCTTTCGTGGTGCCGGCCATGGGAAGCCATGGCGGGGCCACCGCCGAGGGACAACGCGCACTGCTGGCCCATCTCGGGGTCACCGAGGACAGTGTGGGCTGTCCTATCCGTTCGAGCATGAGCACGGTCAATCTCGGCCGCCTGCCCAGCGGGGCCGAGGTGCATATCGATCGCCTTGCCTACGAGGCCGACGGCATCGTCGTCTTCAACCGGGTCAAGCCGCATACCGAGTTTCGCGGCCTCAACGAGAGCGGGCTGATCAAGATGATCTCGATCGGCCTGGGCAAGCAGTCGGGGGCGGATAATTGTCATGCCTTCGGGTCGAGCTATCTCGGCCAGGCGATTATCGACATGGCACGCGTCAAGCTGGCCAAGTCCAAGATTCTGTTCGGCGTGGCCTCCCTGGAAAACGCCTATGATCGCCTGGCACGCGTCGAGGTCGTTCCTGCCGAGGGAATGATCGAGCGCGAGCGACCTCTGCTGGCCGAGGCGATGCGCAACATGCCGCGCCTGCCGCTCGGGCCGCTCGATGCCCCGCAGGCATCGGGCCCACTCGACGTGCTGGTGGTGGGAGCGATCGGCAAGGAGTTCTCGGGCAGCGGCATGGACCCCAACATCACCGGCCGCTGCGCCACGCCCGCCATCTCCGGCGGCCCCGATGTGTCCCGCATCGCGGTCCTCGACATCTCGGCCATCAGCGAAGGCAATGCTCTCGGCGTCGGCTCCGCCGATGTTGTCACGGCACGCCTCGCGCACAAGTTCGACCCAGAGCCCACCTACATCAACGGCCTCACTCTGGGGACGCTGAGCATGGCGGGGATGCCGATGGTCATGCCGTCCGATGACGCCGCGATCCGCGCCGCCGTGAAAAGCTGCGCCTCGCACACGCCAGATGCCATCACCATAATCAGTATTCCGAATTCGCTGCATCTGGAATACATTCGCGTCTCGGAGGCGCTGTTGCCGGAGATCCGGAAGCGGCCCGGGATCGAGGTGGTCAGCGAACCGGAGCCGATGCGCTTCGATGCCGAGGGCAACCTGCTCGATCTCTGGCCCACGCGCTCCCACTGAAGCGGGAGGTCGGGCGTGCAGATCAATTTCGAACTGTTCGATCTACGCGCCTTCATCGTCGTCGTCGAATTCGGCAACTTTCGCAAGGCGGCAGATGTCCTGAATGTCTCGCAGCCGGCGCTGTCACGCCGCATTCAGCTGCTGGAGCGCAGCCTCGGCGGAGCATTGCTGGAGCGGTCCACGCGTCACGTCGCCCCCACCGCTTTCGGGCGCGAAATTGAACCGCTCGCGAGACGGTTGATCGACGAGGTGGAAAACCAGCTGCTCTCCATCACCGGCGTATCGGGGCAGCAGAGCGGGCAGGTAACGATCGCCTGCGTTCCAACGGGGGCATTCTATTTTCTGCCACGCTCCATCAAACGCTTCCATGAGTTCTATCCACGCATCCGCTTCCGGATTCTCGATCTTTCCTCGCCGGCCGCGCTGGATGCCGTCGCCACGGGAGAGGCGGAATTCGGCATCAATTTCTCGGGCTCGCTGCAGGCCAATCTCGACTTCACGCCGCTGGCCGAGGACCCTTTCGTTGTGGCCTGCCGGCGCGACCATCCCTTTGCGACCCGGACATCGGTGGCCTGGCACGAACTCCAGGACCAGATCCTCATCGGTGTCAGCCGCGCCAGTGGCAACCGTGTTCTGCTCGACAACGCGCTGGCGCGGACCCCCCTGCACGTCAGCTGGTTCTATGAAGTCAACCACCTCACGACCTCTCTCGGCCTCGTGGAGAGGGGACTCGGCCTGTCGGTGCTGCCGCGCCTGGCAATGCCGCCGGACGATCACCCGGTGCTGATGGCACTTCCGCTGACCGATCCGGTGGTGACGCGCACGATCGGCATCGTCGAACGCCACGGCGGTCAGCTGTCCCCCGCGGCCCAGCGTTTTCGCGACATGCTGACGAGCGAAACAACCAAGTGATCTTCACGATGTTCTGGTCGTGCACGAAATCCAAGGGATCATTCTCCGGAGCCCGTGGTGGTGATTCGGCATGGCGGGAGGGTCTCTCCTCGGCCGTGTTTCCACCCTGCACGGGAGAGGCAGGCGACACCCGGTGTGGATCGGTCCGGGCCAACGGACAGGGAGAGATGGCGTGACACCTTGCCTCTTTGACGACATGAGTGGAAAGATCCTGCATATTCACCTCGACGCCATCGGCGGTGTTGCCGGCGACATGTTTGTCGCGGCCCTGCTTACTGCGCTGCCCTTCCTTGAGACGCGGGTGAGCGCGGATCTGGCGGCAGTGCTGCCCCCTCTGGCCGGCCATCCGGAGCTTGAGCGGGGCACCAGCGGGGGCATCGCAGCCCGACGATTCCGATTGGTGCCTCCAGGCGAATCGGGGACCGCCCCCGCGGTGGCACAGACACATCAGCATGTCCACGATCCCCATTCCCATGATTTCCATTCCCATGATTTAGGCGAACAGGATCGTGTCCCCGATCGCCGTGGCCGAACGTCGCCGGTTCCAACCGCCCCCGTCCACTACGGCGAACTCGTCTCCCTGATCCAGAAAGCCCAGCTCTCCGCAGGCACCGCCGCCCAGGCACTCGCGATCCTGCGCCGTCTCGCCGAGGCGGAAGGCCAGGTTCACGGCATGCCGATCGAAGAGGTGCATTTTCACGAAATTGCCGACTGGGATTCGCTCATGGATGTCGTCGCGGCGGGTTCGATCGCCGCAGCCCTCGGAGAGGTGCGCTGGAGCGTCTCCGACCTGCCGCGAGGAGGGGGACGGGTGCGGACCCGACACGGGCTGATGCCGGTACCGGCGCCCGCCACGACACAGCTCCTGTTGGGATTCCGGCTGTGCGATGATGGCATCTCCGGCGAACGGGTGACACCGACCGGAGCCGCGATTCTTGCCCATCTGGTCGATCCCGAGAGTCTCCCGCCCACCGGCCAGCGGTTGTGCGCGACCGGCTTCGGCGCGGGCTCGCGCGAGCTGCCCGGCCTGCCGAACGTGCTGCGCGCCCTGGTATGGGAGACCGCCCCTCTGCGGACCGGGGCCGGACACGATACCCCCGAGGAAGTCTGTGTTCTGGCCTTCGATGTGGACGACATGACCGGCGAGGAGATCGGCGTTGCCGCCGAGCGCCTGCGCGGGGCGAGCGGCGTGCTCGACCTCAGCCTCGGCCTGCGCCTGGGCAAGAAGTCCCGCCCGCTCACCGAGTTCCGTCTGCTGGTCGCCCCGGAACGGAGGAGTGCCGTCGCCGATCTTTGCCTGCGCGAGACCTCGACGATCGGCGTGCGCTGGCATGTGGAGGAGCGGCGCGTGCTGACACGCCGCAGCGACACCGCCAAAGGGCCCGAGGGACCGCTGCGGCGCAAGCTGGTCGAACGGCCGGACGGTGGCACCACAGCCAAGGTAGAAAGCGACGATGTCGCCGGCCTCGAAGGATTCGCAGCCCGCCGCGCCGCGGTACGACGGGCAGAGGAAGCATAATGATTCTCGAATCGATTCCGCAATCTCTTCTGGATGTGATCTCCAGCCACGCTGCCCTGGCCGTGGCGGTCAGCGGCGGCGTGGACAGCATGGTGCTCGCCCATGTCGTGCATGCGCACACGCCGACCCGCCTCGTTGCCTTTCATGCCACCTCGCCGGCGGTGCCGGCTGCCGCCACCGAGCGGGTCAAGGCCCACGCGGCCCGCTGTGGCTGGGACCTCCACCTGATCGACGCCCAGGAACTAGCCGACCCGGCCTACCAGGCCAACCCTGTGGACCGCTGCTTCTACTGCAAATCCCGCCTCTACGGACGGATGAGCCACCTGACGGACCTGCCGATGGCCTCCGGCACCAATCTTGACGATCTCGGCGACTACCGTCCCGGCCTCGTCGCGGCACGCGAAGCCGGGGTTGTGCATCCGTTCGTCGCAGCCGGGCTGTGCAAGATCGCCATCTATGCCATCGCCCGGCTCCTCGGCCTTGACGATCTGGCCGCCCTGCCGGCCCAGCCGTGTCTGGCCAGCCGCATCGAGACCGGCATCCACGTCGATGCGGATACGCTCGCCTTCATCGAACGCGCCGAACTCCGCCTTGCCGAACTTCTGCCGCCGGGAAGCACGCTGCGGTGCCGCATGACCGCGCGCGGAGTGGTGATCGAAACCGCCCCGTTCCCCGCCCCCTCCGTGCAGGCACGCATCGACGCGGAGATCGGCGCGCTGTGCCGCGCGGCCCGGCGCCCCTATGCGGGATCGCGCACCTACCATCGGGGCTCGGCCTTTCTTCACCCGGAGAAAACCGAAGGGGCTTCCGCCTCCGGCGGGGTCCGCCTCAGATGACCGGCGATTTCGTCATCGACTGGGAGCGCACCCAGAGAACCGGCGCGACGGAGGCGATCTTCTGCGAAGGCAAAAGCGCCGCGCAGATCGCCGCGATCCTGCGCGCGGCAGGCGAACGGCGCCTGTTCCTGACACGCCTCTCCGCCGACAGCCTGACCGCATTGCCGGCCGACATCGCCGCGCGCCTCGACTACGATCCGGTATCTCGGACGGCCGTGCTCGGCGCCTGCGTTCCGGCGCAGGAGACACCGCGCATCTGTCTCGTCGCCGCAGGAACGTCCGATCTTCCTGTCGCCCACGAGGCGGGCCGAGCCCTTGCTTTCCATGGCCGCGCCGCGACGCTCGTGGCCGATGTCGGTGTGGCCGGGCTGTGGCGCCTGATGGAACGGCTGGAGGAAATTCGACGGCACGATGTCATCATCGCTGCCGCCGGGATGGAAGGCGCCCTGTTCTCCGTGCTGGCCGGCCTCGTCGCCGCCCCGCTCATCGCCGTGCCGACCTCGATCGGCTATGGCGTGGCCCGGGGCGGCCGGGCGGCTCTCTCCTCGGCTCTGGCGTCCTGTGCCCCCGGCCTGGTAACCGTCAATATCGACAACGGCTACGGGGCAGCCTGCGCGGCCTTGCGCATCCTCGCGGCCATCGATCACGCTGGAGCTGGCTGCCGGTGAAGCCACCCGGGGCCGGTATTGTATTTGATTTCAATAATATTATTGAGTAATGAATTTTCTCGTTATTGTACAGGAATAACATGACGAACACGCTGCTTCCGCCAGCAGGATTCATGACGGCCTTTTCCAGAAATAAGGCGCTTATTTTCCACATATATTCACGAATTGTATCAATACTTCAAATAATAAAATCACCTCATGCGAATTTATTTCCCTAAATTGCTCACAGTGATCGGGAGCGCCGTGAATCACGGACGCCCCGGCATCGTCAAGGAGCGACGGATGGAAGCGGGCGCGATCTCTTTTCTTTTCATGCGAGGGGGCGCGTCTCACAGTTCATATTTTATTCGTAACGATATGTCCAGGACCGCCAGGCGCTTGCCGAAACCCTGCTCGCCGTCACCGGGGCCGGCAGCACGGGCAATCCGGGTCATACGCTCGTGCGTATTCGTGCCATCAACACCAATACTCTCGTCGAGGCATCAGTCCCTCCCCCCGACGGTACAGTGCAGTACGCCCCCCGCCCGCACGGGTCCGGCGACCGCCCCCATCGCCCTCAACTCCATGCACGTCGCCGGGTCCAAGACGGACCGTCTCGTGCCTACCGGAACTCCGCGCGGCACCATCGGCAGTATCGAGGTCTCCTGCATCGATGCCGCCATGCCCATGGTTCTGGCGCGTGCCGACCGCTTCAGCGTGACCGGCCATGAAAGCGAAGCCGAACTCGACGCCAACCGCGACCTGTTCGCCCGGATAGAATCGATCCGCCTGAAGGCTGCCCGTCGCATGGGCATGGGCATGGGCGATGTGAGCCCTTCGGTCGTGCCCAAGTTCGGTCTTCTCGCGCCAGCCCGCAACGGAGGGACCATCTGCTCGCGCTACTTTCTGCCCTGGAGCTGCCACCCAAGCCATGCCATCACCGGAGGCATCTGCGTCAGCGCTGCCGTGCTCCTCCGGGCAGCATCGCGGCCGACCTGCTCAAGACCACGCTTGTCCCCTCGCAGGCCACGATCGTCAGTGCCCCCCTCCGGCAGCCTCAGACTGCAAGCGGAATTCGCTCTCCGCGGCACCGAACTCGACCTCAAGCGCGTCGGCATCACTCGTACGGCCCGCAAGCTGGCAGCCGGCCATGCTCGTCTGACCTCCGGGTGTGGGCCGCCCAGGGGTCTGGCGGGCTTTTCCGGTGCCCTTCACAACCCCGGCCGGCAACTGCGCCTGCCGGCAGCAGGCAGGAGGTGCATTCACGCAACCCCGCCAACCCCGCGAGCGGGACCTGGCGTCAGTTACTTTCCTGCAATTTCTTGAAATGTTCGCGTAATTTATTGTATGCCTTCATTTTGTGCTTCTCCATGAACTTCTGGAGTCCAACGCCATCCTTGTTTTTTATGAAGGAAATTATATCGTCGTGCTCTTCGACCGACGTCTCCGTCGTGCTCGGAAACAGCTCAAAAACCGCCTTCGTATAGAGTTGAAGCAGCAGGAGACGATCCATGCACTTTATAATATAGTCATTCCCACTGGCCTCGACGATCACCCTATGGAATTCGCGGTTTGCATTCGAATAATCAGCGTAATTCTGTTCTTCATTGAATTTCTTGCACTTCGCCTGAATCTTCCTGAGTTCCTTCACGAGTTCCGGCGTCGCGCGCTCGGCCGCAAGCTTGGCGGCCAGAGGCTCCAGGACCTCCCGGACCTCCAGCATATTCTGCATTTCTTCAAGAGAGAACGGCTTGACTATCGACCCCTTGTGCGGGCTCATCTCGATCAATTCTTCGGCGGACAATTCCTTCAGGGCCTCCCGCACCGGGATGTCGCTGCTCTGATACGTTGCCGCCAGCTGACGAATTTTCAGACGTGTATTGGCCTTCAATTCTCCAGATAAAATTTTACCCTTCAGATCGTAATAAATCTCCTTGGCTATGGTATTCACAAAAAATCTCCAGGAATTTGCACCAAACCATGTACTCCGGTGTGGCGTTTCGATTTCCACACAATCCGGCGTGGCTTTAGCAAAAATCCATCCTGTTTAAAATGATTTTTCAATCCACTGATCCCATCGCTCCCGGGATGCTCCGCGTCGCCATCGCTCCTCCCTTCGGGGGCGGGGGGCGGCGCGGCCGCCGTTCCCCGCCCGCTGTCGGGTTCAGCCGGCGCGTGGGCCGACCATGTCTGCCGGACGGACCCATGCGTCGAATTGCTCGGCCGTCAGGTAGCCGGAGGCAACCGCCGCCTCGCGCAGGGTCAGGCCTTCGTGATGGGCTTTCTTGGCGATCTCGGCGGTCTTGTCATAGCCGATGTGCGGGTTGAGCGCGGTGGCCAGCATCAGCGAGCGGGCGAGCAGTTCGGCAATGCGGTCACGGTTGGGCGTGATGCCGCAGGCACAGTTTGCCTCGAAGCTCGCCGCCGCGTCAGTCAGCAGGCGTACACTTTGCAGAAAATTGTGAATAATGACAGGCTTATAGACATTGAGCTCGAAATTGCCGGAGGCCCCCGCGAAGGTCACAGCGGCATCGTTGCCGAATACCTGCACGCAGGCCATCGTCATGGCCTCGCACTGGGTGGGGTTAACCTTGCCCGGCATGATCGAGCTGCCCGGCTCGTTCTCGGGAATGCTGATCTCACCCAAGCCCGACCGGGGTCCGGAAGCCAGCCAGCGCACATCATTCGCAATCTTGAAAAGCGAAGCGGCCACCGTCTTGAGCGCCCCATGGGCATGCACGAGGGCATCGTGGGCAGCCAGCGCCTCGAACTTGCTGGGCGCGCTGACAAAGGCAATTCCGGTGAGACGCTCCAGTTCGGCGGCCACCTCGGAAGCGAATTTCGGGTGCGCGTTGAGCCCGGTGCCCACCGCGGTGCCGCCAAGAGCGAGTTCATGCAGGTGCGGCAGAGCGGCCTCGAGATGGCGCATGTCGTGCGCGATCTGCGCGACCCAGCCGGAAATCTCCTGGCCAAGGGTCAGCGGAGTGGCGTCTTGCAGGTGGGTCCGGCCGATCTTGACGATATCGGCGAAGGCGGCGCTCTTGGCGGCAAGCGTGGCCCGCAGCCGCTCCAGGGACGGCAGGAGCCCCTGCGCCACGGCCCGCGAGGCGGCCACGCTCATGGCGGTGGGAAAGACATCGTTGGACGACTGGCCGCGGTTGACGTCGTCGTTGGGATGGATGAGGCGGGCCTTGCCGACGGGGCCGCCGAGAATCTGCGAGGCGCGGTTGGCCAGCACCTCGTTCATGTTCATGTTGGTCTGGGTGCCCGAGCCGGTCTGCCAGATCACCAGGGGGAACTCGCCGGCGTGCCTGCCCGCGATGACTTCGTCGGCGGCCTGGACGATGGCCTCGGCCTTGCGTGCATCGAGCTGACCGAGCCCGGCATTGACGACGGCGGCGGCGCGCTTGACGAGGGCAAGGGCCGCGATCAGCTCGGGGGGCATGCGTTCGCCGGAAATCTTGAAGTGCTCCAGCGAACGCTGCGTCTGCGCTCCCCAGAGATGGTTCTCCGGAACGGCAATATCGCCAAAGCTGTCATGCTCGAGACGTTCGGACGGCATGGGAATCCTCCAGAAGCTGGTTCCGGTCCGAGACGGTCCGCCCGTTTCCAACCGTGTCCCAACGGGGCAAGGAATCATGCGCGCGCCCACTATCGTGTCAATCCCGCCTCCCACGACCGCCGCCCGCATCAGCGCCGTGCGGGCATGTCGTTGCGCGACAGCCTGGAAACAGCAGGAAGCCCCCCTCAGGGCGCCCGTTCGCCGTCCGCGAGCGCGGTTCGCGCGGCAATCAGCCGTCGGGCGCAGGCGAGAGCCACCTCCAGGCTGGCGGGATCGGCGATCCCCCGGCCCGCGATGTCGAAGGCCGTGCCATGGTCGGGACTGGTGCGCACAAACGGCAGGTCGAGCGTGATGTGAGGAGGTCCCCTCCATCTGGACATCTTGGCGACCTGGATAAGCGCGGCTCTGGGTATTGTCAGGTCGCCGGTCTCTCCGGTTTGCCTATCCCGTATGCCTCATCGGGCGTTCGCCCGGCCGGGGCCGAATGGGGCCGCCTGGCGTTGTAGGAGCTGATCCGGCGGGTCACCCCGGCCCGCAGCTCCGGTCCGGTCTCGAAAGCGTGCAGAGAGACGTATTCGCATTTTAGGCTGCGCCAAAGCCGCACGAGTCCGGCGGCCGACCTCATCGCCCTCAACTTCATGCACGTCGCCGGGTCCAAGACGGGCCGTCTCGTGCCCACCGGAACTCCGCGCGACACCATCGACGGGATCGAGGTCTCCTGCATCGATGCCGCCATGCTCATGGTTCTGGCGCGTGCCGACAGCTGGGCGGTTCTAAAAACCTATAGCGAGGGCGAGGAAAATCTGATTCGCTTTATTCCGGGAAGAAACGAGGCGGATCGATGGGAAAAGCCTCCGGGTTGTTCGACTTTGATGACCGGCTGAAGCGGCTGAGTGATCTGGGCGACCCGCTGGAGGCCTTCGGGCAGGCGGTGGATTTCGAGATGTTCCGCGCCGATCTCGTCGCGGGCTGACCTGCGGCGACGACGCACGGGGCGGACGTCCGCCCGCGCATCGCGATGACGGACAGGGGGTATGACAGCCAAGCCAACCGGGCGGCGGCACGCGCGCGCGGCATCACGCCGGTCATCCCGCGCCACCAAAACTCCAAGCAGAGAAGACGCTTTTTCCCCAGCGCCTCTATAAACTCCGGGCGCGCATCGAACAGGCAATCGGTACGCTCAAGCGGTTCAAACGCGTCGCCGGGCGCTGCGAGAAGACCGACATCAGCTACTCAGCCATCGTCAGTTTCGCCTGCGGGCTCATGCTCGTTAAATCCGTCCACACTGCCTAGCTAGGCCAGCCCCAAAGAAGCCTTCCCTTTCTTTGTCCCGGCCCGCCTCCCCCGCACCGCGACGCGCGCGGGGGGGTCAGGCGGCGAGCGGGGGGACGAGGTCCATTTCCGCGAGGCCGTGCAGATACGCCTCGAAGGCCTCGCGGAGTTCCTCGGGGGGAACATCCGGCGGCAGGCCGTGGGACAGACGCTGCTCCAGCCGCGCCGCCAGCTGCGACAGGCGCGGGGCTCCTGCCGTCGCTGCCGTGCCCTTCACCGCGTGCATCTCCTCGCGCAGCACCGGCTCCGCCAGCCCGGCAGTATAGGCGGCCAGGCGGGTCTCCATCTCGCTGCGGAAGATCTCCACCATGCGCAGCACCGTCTCGCGTCCCAGCGCCTCGACCAGCTCGCTGAGCACCGAACGGTCGATCGCCGGCGCCTGCCCCCCCGGCGAGGCCGACGCGGCGCCTACCGACACGGGAACCGACGGCTGGATCGCCGCCGACGCGTGGGGCGGGGACGCCGGCGCGACCCGGCCGCCCAGCGCCTCGGTCAGGGTCCGGCAGAGCTGTTCCTTGCGCAGGGGCTTGGCGAGAAACTGGGTCATGCCCGCCTGGCGACAGGCCGTCACGTCGTCGGGGAAGGCGTTGGCGGTCAGCGCGATGATCGGGACCGCCCCGCTGCGGCCGGACAGGCGGCGGATCTCGCGGGTCGCCTGCAGGCCGTCCATCCGCGGCATGCGCATGTCCATGAACACCGCGTCGTAGCTCCGCTGGCGCGCCAGGACGACCGCCTCCTCGCCATCGGCCGCGACCTCCACCGTGACATCGAAGCCGTGCAGCATCTGCACCAGCACGAACTGGTTGGTCGGGTTGTCCTCGGCCAGCAGCAGGCGGGCGGGGTGGCCCAGCGCCGTCAGGGCGGAACGCAGGATCTGCGATTCGTCGTGCGGGACCGGGGTCGCCACCGCCTCTGCCGGAGCTTCCTCCAGGCGCAGCTCGACCCGGAACAGGCTCCCCCGCCCCGGCTCGGATTCCACCTCCAGCAGCCCCTCCATCTGATCGACGATGCGCCGGCTGATCGCCAGGCCGAGCCCCGTCCCGCCGAAACGGCGGGTGATGGAATCGTCGGCCTGGACGAACCAGTCGAACAGGTCGGCCTGCTTCTCGCGGGGGATGCCGATGCCGGTGTCCTGCACCTCCCAGATCATGCGCGCCACGCCGTCGCGCCGCTCGACGCAGCAGGCGCGGATGAGGATCGAGCCGGAGGGGGTGAACTTCACCGCGTTGGAGACCAGATTCTCCAGCACCTGCCCGATCCGCCCGGCATCGCCCATCAGCGCCGGCGGCAGGCCCGGTGCGCAGACCGCCTCCATCGTCAGCCCCTTCGCCATCGCCGCCGGACCGTAGATGCTGACCGGCTCGTGCGTCAGCGTCGCCGGAGAGAAGGCCACCTTCTCAAGGGTCATCCGCCCGGCATCGAATTTGGAATAGTCCAGGATGTCGTTGAGCAGACGCAGCAGGGATTCGCCGGATTCATGGATGGTCGTGACGATCTGCCGCTGCGCGTCGGACATCTCCGTCTCCAGCAGCGCCGAGCTGAGGCCCAGCACCGCGTTCATCGGCGTGCGGATCTCGTGGCTCATCATCGCCAGGAACGACGACTTGGCCTGGTTGGCCCGGGAGGCGATCTGCACCCGCTCGCGCAGATCCTCCGCCTCGCGCCGCAGCTCCAGCAGCTGCTGGAGATCGCGCACGTTCCGTTCGGCGGCGCGGCGCACGCTGATGTCCCGCACCGCCGTGAGCCGGGCGGACCCGGAGCCGTAGGGGATGGATCGCGACAGCGCCTCCACCGGAAGGGCCGCATCCTTCTCGGGAACGGCCACCAGGGGAAGGACATCGAACGTCACCGCCTTGCCCGGCGCGGCCTCCAGCACCGCATCGGGCAGATACAGCCGCACCGGAGTGCCCACCACCGCCTCCGCCTGCAGGCCCAGCATCGCGCAAAAGGAGGCGTTGACGTCCACCACCACCCCGTCGCTGTGCACCACCAGCCCTTCGAAGGCGCAGTTGCAGATCTGGCGCAGCCAGGTGTTCTCCGCCGCCGTCCGCAGATCCTGCTCGCGGTCCGCCTCGGCGCCGGCTCGCACCAGGATCAGCCCCAGGACGATCTCCAGGGTCGCGATCACCAGGATCGGATGCAGGCTCAGCGCGTCCGGAAGGTTCTCGCCCAGGCGCATCCATTCCGGAAACGGACGGAGCAGCAGCGGCCGCACCGCCAGGAACATGCCGGCCGCCAGCCCCACCTGCACGCCCCCCAGCAG